>NZ_JAUORL010000039.1:0-36792 GCF_030548015.1 Shewanella sp. 4_MG-2023 | reverse complement strand
ATCAAGCATAATCAAGCATAATCAAGCATAATCAAGCATAATCAAGCATAATCAAGCATAATCAAGCATAATCAAGCCTCGCACAGAAGGCTTTATTTTGTTTTCAGAAAACGAAATATCCCTCAATAATTACAAAACTTAACACTAACTTTGGCAGCTACTATGCTAAAGTCGCTTTTAATTTTTTTCATCGTCACGCTGCTAATTTTAAGAAGGTTTTGTGGAACAACTCACTATCGTCATTGATTTTTTAGCAACCTATAAGTTGTTTGTTACTGTATTAATCATCCTATTGCTGTCGATGCTTAAACGCTTTGTGGTGTCTAAAATTCGTGGTGATATCGCTTTTGTGAGCGAAGGGCAGCGTAAGTGGATGTCGCGGACTAAAAACGGCACTTTCATCTTAATCGTGATGATTTTATTTTTACTGTGGCAGACAGAAATCAATAAGTTCGCGCTGTCTGTGACCGCGATTGCGATTGCCTTTGTGGTGGCGTCAAAAGAGATTATTCTGTGTTTTACTGGCTCCATTCAGCGGGCGAGTTCGCGCTCATTTGTCATCGGTGACTGGATTGAAGTGGGTAAGCTGTGCGGCGAGGTCATTGAACACAACTTAATGGCGACGGTGATCCAAGAAATCGACTTGCACCATGGTCAGTACCATTACACCGGTAAAACAGTCACCTTCCCTAATAGTATGTTTTTTAGTTATGCGGTGAAAAACCTCAATTTCATGAAGCGTTATGTTTACCATAGTTTTTCCATTACCGTGGTTGAGTTTGTAAACTTGTATCCGCTGTTTCCTGCATTAACCAGCAAGATTGAAGCCCACTGTGAAGACTTTTTTGAAGTAGCAACTCGCTATAATAATATTATTGAAAGACATGCTGGCGTTGACCTGCCAGGACCTGAGCCACATATTCATATCCATAGCGGCCCTGCGGGTGAGCAAATGGTGCATATTATGATTTTTTGCCCCACTGAACGGGCAACCCATTTAGAGCAACACATTAGAGAAGATTTTATGATTGCCTATCATGAGGCGTTTCCTAAAGCGGCTGAAACGAGTGCTTGAGTTAACCTGCTAGGCTAATGTTCAGGGATAATGCTTCGAGCTGATACTTTGAGCTAAAGATTTACCCAAAAAGAAGCCACTCAATCGAGTGGCTTTATTTATGCTAAAAATCGAGCTATCTAACTCACTGAATGCAGTACATCATGTAGTTGCTGTAGGTCTTTGACTTCAAACGTTGGCGTAATGCCATCGACGGTTTGTTTACCGTGATGATTGAGCCAACAGGTATCAATCCCAGCATTAACGCCGCCTAAAATATCTGAATGCAGGTTATCGCCCACCATCAAAATATTGTGCTTTTCAGGGTTACCCATCAGCTTAAAGGTATGCTCAAAAATACTGACATCGGGTTTGGCTTTACCAAACTCTTCAGAAATCACCACATGCTCAAATGACGACTTAAAGCCGGTGCGTTCAAGGCGCACATTTTGCAGCTCAGTTAAGCCGTTGGTGATTATGCCTAAATTGGCTTTGCCTTTTAGGCTATCAACCAGCTGTTTCGCCCCCGGTAATGGCTGACAGATATCGGCCATGGCCGCTAAAAAATCACTGTTAAGTTGCTTGGTAGTGACATTGAGCTTTTCAGCCCAATGTAAAAAGCGGGTGTGTTGCAGCTGCGCGGCATCAATTAATCCTTGTTGATAATCCAGCCAAAGCTGCTTGTTTACCGATTGATAAAATTCAAAATCACTGGCGTTAAAATCAATATCAAAGTGTGAAAACATCAGCTTTAGGCCGCTAAATATATCAAAATCAAACAGGGTTTCATCGGCGTCAAACAATATCCATTGGTACTTCATGGTTCAGCCTTATCGACGTTTTGGTTTATGAAAATGATTTGAAACAGCCTAGTTATTATTCAAATAGCGTCACTAATTGCGCTTCTTGGGCAACCAAGCTGTTATATATGGTTAACTGGTTTGCCGCGCGATCGAGGTTATGGCCCTCACGATGAATACCAAAGTACACATCACCATTTAAATGATCGGTTAAAAACCGCGAACCTAGCATCAACGCCATCACTTTAATGCCTAACCACAGGCTGCGTTTTTCCAGCGGTGTTAATATTGCAGATAACTGCTCGGTATAGGCTTGAGTGGCTGCTTTAATAATCTCAGGGCGAGCAATGACTTTATCGAGCGCTGTAGAGTCTTCTTCCTCAGGTGAGCAAAACGCCCGTACCATGTCACCAAAGTCATACATTAAGTAGCCTTTCATGCAGGTGTCGATATCGATGACTGCCATGCTAGACATATCACGCTTATCAAACAGCATATTGTTGATTTTTGTGTCGTTATGGCAAATACGAAGTGGCAGTTGTTGCTCCACTTGGGCGAGCTCAGCAAATAAGGCTTGTTGCGATAACACTAAATCAACCCATTGCTGACAATCTGCTAAGCGCTGAGATTTATCATCAGCAACCGCTTGTTTAAGCTGTTGGATACGAAGAGGAAGGTTTAAGAAGTTAGGAATAACATCTTGTAAGCTATTAGCATCTAAATCACTCAATGCATGTGCAAAATGACCAAAAGCGCTGGCGGCCATTTTGGCTTCATCTTGATTGGTCACCACTTCAATTGTATGGCTATTGGCTAAATAGCTAATGGCTCGCCAATAACCTTTATCACCAAGGTTTACCGACAAACTTCCATCTTTAAGAACCACAGGCGAAATAACATCGAGCTGGTATTCACCCAAGGTAGATTTTTGGATGAGGTGATGACTCACTTTAGCAGCATTGTCGATTAACACGTCAGGTTTGGTGAACACTGTGGTATTAATTTGCTGTAGCACCATTTGCCCTGCTGGCCACTTAACCAAATAGGTTTGGTTAATATGACCATTGCCCAAAGGCGCAATAGTGGCACTTGTTACATCTGATGCTGCAATTCCATATAAAGGCAAAATTGTTTGCCTAATAAACTCAACCACCCAACACTCCATATCTTTTCTTTGCAAGCCAAACAGTTTAAGCCATCGCAGCCGGCAACACTAGTCACCTGTTGTGCTGCGATTTAAGCTCTTATAAGCTTTTCATAAATTGGCCAAATGCAGGCTCAGAGGATAATGTGGCTTGGCTGCCTTTCAGGCTAAAGTTATAACCACACAGTTTGAAGCTACCACGCATGGCAACATTGTTGATGAGCTTGGTATTATCCAGCGGTGAAAAGCGCGCTTCGGTGCCGCTATCTGCCATTAAATCAACGCTAATGGGCCTAAATTTACTGCCATCATTAAAGACTAATTCGGCGCAGCGTTTATCGCCTTGGGCTGTATCTAAACGCCAAATAGACTGGGCATCACCTTCATCACCTAACCAGCGTAACACTAAAATATCTTCTTGTAAGATAAGCCAAAAACCATCAGGCAGTTTTACTCGCGCAGTTTCATTGCTTGCTAATGGTTGCTCAATGGCTGCGGTTTCAACAGGTACAATTTCGGTTTTTTCTGTGCCAGTAAATAATAAGCTAATTAGATAGATAACTAGGCCAATTGCACACATAACCCCTATAGCTTTTGCCGCCATTATAAGTATTTTTTTATTATCTTGCGCCCACACTAACCAAGATTTAAGTAATTCTGTCATCGAACCTGACTCTAATGCGCCTCGGTCAACTCGGTAGCTGGGCTTTTCATCAGCTTGATACCTAGCCTCGTCTGTTTCGCTATTGTATCCAGCTGCATTATTTGCAGAATGGTTAAACGGATTAAGCTCAGACTCTTTATAAACGGTTTCGTGCTGATAACCAGGCTCATGGCCCAGTTCGTCATCAAAACTGTTGTTATCAAAGCTTTCAATATCAGAGTTTGCGCTATCAACGTTGGCAGCGTCAGGGCTTTCAGCCCTAAGACTGGTGTTATTGCCATGTCCAATGGTCGGTTCTTGACGCTGCCTTACTCCCTGAGCGCCTGCAACAGGTTTAGCATGTGGGCCTTGATAGCCCATAACATAAAAATTATTTCTGCGGTTTTGATTACGGCTATTGCTCTTGGGTGCTGAAAACCACGCAAAACCAGCGCTCACTATGGCCGCTAAAATAAAAATGGTCACTGACACAGCAACAGGAAAACTAAATGCAATAGAAAGGCTAAAAAATAACAATAACAAGGTTGGGATTGCCACCAAAGAGCTTGGCTTAGCTGCGTCTCGTAAACGGCGTAAGCTGCTTAAAGCACTAATGGGCAGCGCCACTACCCCTGCAATAATAGTGGTAACAGAATGAGCAAATAACAGCGCGATGATTAATACAAAAATCAAACAAGATAATTGCACAGCCAACACTCTTTGACCGTTATCTCGGCCTTGGCGACAAAATAAGGATGAAAATGACACAAGAAATCCCAATAATAAATAAACAGAAACTATATAAGCAGACTAAACAATTTCATCACTAAAGTCAGCGAAACCACTGCATTTGCCGCAAAATTAATTGTAAAAACATCAATCACAAACCATTTAGCGCCATTAACATTGCCAGTTCATTTTTTTATTAACGAATATGACAAAATGAAATAGCCTTAGGTCTTTAAGCCTATGCATTAAACTAATCAATGTATTACTAAGGTTAGAAAAAAAATCGCCGCTAATAACCACAGATTTATGCAGTTTTTTCCATCACAAATCTCGCAAATTGCCATGCTTTGAGTATAATACTCGCCCTGTAAAATAATCTGGTTGGAATTTGCACTATGAGCGCGAGAGGAAATCTATTTATTGTGTCTGCCCCAAGTGGCGCCGGTAAATCTTCGCTTATCTCTGCTTTATTAAAAGATAAGCCAAGCGACATGCAAGTGTCTGTATCACACACTACCCGTCAACCACGTCCTGGTGAAGTTAATGGTCAACATTATCACTTTGCCAGTGTTGAACAATTTAAAGCGCTCATCGCTGATGAAGCTTTTTTTGAATGGGCTGAAGTGTTTGGTAACTATTACGGCACATCCCGCAAGGTCATTGAGCAAACATTAGCCAACGGTATTGATGTCTTTTTAGATATTGATTGGCAAGGCGCAGAGCAAGTTAAAAAGCTAATGCCTGAGGCCGTTGGGGTATTTATATTACCCCCTTCAAAAGCTGAGCTTGAACGCCGCCTAACTGGCCGAGGACAAGACAGCCAAGACGTGATTGACGGACGTATGGCTGAGGCTGTATCTGAGATGTCACACTATAAAGACGCTGATTATATTATTGTAAACGATGACTTTGATACCGCACTAGACGATCTGCGCGCGATCATTCGCAGCCAAAGATCAACCTGTGCTAGTCAGATCCATACTCATAATGGTATGATTAACGATCTGTTGGCAGACTAATTGTCATTAAGTACAATTTGCGTCACTTTTTCCCATAGATAACACTGGAGTTTCACCACATGGCTCGCGTAACTGTAGAAGACGCCGTACAACAAATCGGCAACCGTTTTGACATGATCCTGGTTGCAGCGCGTCGTGCACGCCAAATCGCTGTGCAAGGTAAAGACCCAATGGTTGAAGAGATGAATGATAAACCAACGGTTATCGCCCTGCGCGAAATCGAATTAGGTTTAGTCACCTCTAACACATTAGACGCTGATGAGCGTCAAACTGTACGTGAACGCGAAGCAGCTGAAATTGCCGCTGTTGCAGCAATTGCTGAAGGCCGTTCACTTTAAGGAGTAGCGCCACTTGTATCTGTTTGAAGGTCTAAAGGAGTCTGCCTCTGGTTATTTAGAACCAGCGCAAGTAGAGTTACTCAAGCAGGCGTACATTGTTGCGCGTGATGCCCATGAAGGGCAAATGCGCACAAGTGGCGAGCCCTATATTACCCACCCCGTTGCGGTAGCCCGCATCGTTGCAGATATGCGTCTTGATCACGAGACGTTAATGGCTGCACTGCTTCACGACACCATCGAAGATACCCCAGTTACCAAAGAAGAACTCACTGAGCTATTTGGCGTAACCGTGGCTGAACTGGTCGAAGGCGTGTCTAAACTTGAAAAAATCAAGTTCCGCGATAAAAAAGAAGCCCAAGCTGAAAACTTCCGCAAGATGATGATGGCAATGACGCAAGATATTCGCGTTATTTTGATCAAACTTGCTGACAGAACGCATAACATGCGAACTTTGGGTGCATTACGTCCTGACAAACGTCGTCGTATTGCCCGTGAAACCTTAGAGATTTACGCACCGATTGCTAATCGTCTTGGTATTCACAATATCAAAAGCGAATTAGAAGATTTAGGTTTTCAAGCCTATTATCCGATGCGATATCGCGTTTTAAAAGAAGTCGTAAAAGCAGCCCGTGGTAATAGAAAAGAACTGATTAACAGTATTGAAACTGCCATAACCTCTCGCCTTGAAGATGCTGGAATTAACTGCAAGGTCAAAGGTCGTGAGAAAAACCTTTACTCAATTTACCTTAAAATGAGTAAAAAAGAACTGCAGTTTCAAGAAGTCATGGACATTTATGCCTTCAGAGTCATGGTCGATTCCATTGACACCTGTTACCGTGTATTAGGTGCCATGCATGGTCTTTATAAGCCTCATCCCGGTCGCTTTAAAGATTATATTGCCATTCCTAAAGCCAATGGTTATCAATCATTGCACACCTCATTATTTGGCCCCCATGCGGTTCCTGTTGAAGTACAAATACGTACTGAAGAAATGGACCTGATGGCGGACAAAGGGGTTGCTGCTCATTGGATGTATAAGAGCGGCACCAGTAGTTCACAACAAAGTACCACCCAAGTTCGCGCCCATAAGTGGATGCAAAGCTTGCTGGAGCTACAACAAAGCGCCAGTAGCTCATTTGAGTTTGTGGAAAATGTTAAAACTGAGCTATTCCCTGAAGAAATATACGTATTCACCCCAGAAGGCCGCATTTTAGAGCTGCCGGTGAATGCAACAGCGGTCGACTTTGCTTACGAAGTCCATACCGATGTGGGTAACACCTGTGTCGGCGCCCGTGTTAACCGTCAAGCTTATCCATTAAGTCAGCCGTTAATATCAGGCCAAACCGTTGAAATTATTACAGCTAAAGGCGCAAGACCTAATGCTGCATGGCTTAACTTTGTCGTAACAGGTAAAGCCCGCGGTAAAATTCGTCAAGTCTTGAAAAGTTTAACCAGTGACGATGCTGTGGCGCTCGGCAAACGGCTACTGAACCACGCATTAGGTGAAAACAAGCTTGATGACATCACCTTAGAGCAGCTTAAAAAAGTTATTGCTGAAACTAAGCATGACAATCTTGAATCGTTATTGGCTGATATCGGCCTAGGTAATGCCATGAGCATTGTGGTTGCCCAGCGCTTAATGGGTCACAAGCTCACCACTAAGAATGAAGATAGCGAAACCGAAGAGCACTTGATGCCAATTCGCGGCGCTGAAGGCATGTTGGTGACCTTCGCAAATTGCTGTCGTCCAATTCCAGGTGATGCTGTCATCGCCCATGTAAGCCCAGGCAAAGGCCTTGTGGTACACATGGAAAATTGCTCAAATATCCGTGGTTATCAAAGCGAGCCAGACAAATATATCCCAGTACATTGGGATAACGTTGAAGGTGAAAGCTATCAAGCCAATCTGCGAGTTGAAATTGTCAATCATCAAGGCGCACTAGCAAAAATCACCAGTATTATTGCTGCCGCCGGCTCAAATATTCATAACTTGAGCACTGAAGAGCGTGATGGCAGAGTCTATCTCATTAACCTGCGGATCTCAGTCGACGACCGTGTTCATTTGGCCAATGTTATGCGCCGCATTAGGGTATTACCTGAAGTCCTGCGCACCTCGCGTAACCGCTAATAAATCAATCACGACTTCTGCATTGCAGAAGTCTTGCGCACCTGCCACAAACGTTAGTAATATTGATCCCCTAAATCCCTAAGTTAGATAACAGCTTAGGGATGACATCATTCATTTACTTGATCGCAGAGGGCGTCATGGCAGAAAAAATCATCATCGCAACCGATAAAGCTCCAACAGCAATTGGCACCTATTCTCAAGCTGTAAAAGTAGGTAGCACTGTTTACCTTTCAGGCCAAATCCCACTCGTACCAAGCACCATGGAAATGGTTAGCGATGATTTCTCTGAGCAGGTTGTACAGGTTTTCGAAAACTTAACCGCAGTATGTGATGCCGCTGGCGGCACTATGGCTGATATCGTTAAACTGAATATCTTTTTAACCGACTTATCTCACTTCGCTACCGTTAATGAAATCATGGCGCGCTACTTTACTCAACCTTATCCAGCACGTGCTGCAATCGGGGTAAAACAGCTGCCAAAAGGCTCATTAGTGGAAATGGATGGAATAATGGAGATCTAGCTCACAAACCGAGTTTTATTCTGAAGGGTGCCATTGGCACCCTTTTTTATTAGAGCTATTACTCAAGAGGTATTTAACTTTCAGTGAAACATGCTAGTTTATAAGTAGAAATTATCTCGTTAAGTTGTTCTCGCGTTTGCGAATAGGCTGATAAATAGCCATACTGAGATGATTGCATTAGCAAACTACAAATAAATGCATCCTACATTAAAAACAAAAAGAACATGGAATTGTCGATGGAAAATCTAATAAAAACGCCAGTAGAAATGTTATCTCATTGGGCTGAAACCCAAGGGGATGCCGTATATTTACGACAACCAATTAACGGCCAGTTTGTTGACTTCACATGGGGAGAAGTTCAGCAAAAGGTACAACAAATTGCAGGCGCATTACGCCACTTAGGTCTAGTACCGGGTGACAAAGTTGCTCTGCTTTCTAAAAACTGTGCCGAGTGGTTTATTACCGATCTTGCCCTTATGCACGGCGGCTACATCAGTGTGCCAATCTATCCCACTGCTAACGCTGAAATGATCCGCTATGTATTAGAACACAGTGGCGCTAAAGCTATCTTCACCGGAAAACTTGATTTTTGGGCCGACCAAGAAGCCGGTGTCGGCGGTGAAATCCTCCGTTTAGCTTTACCTTATGACACCATGCCAGCGCAATATCATTGGGAAAAACTGCTTGAGTTAGGGCAACCATTAGTGGATGCGCCTACGCCTAGTAGCGATCAAATGATGACGCTCATTTACACCTCGGGCTCTACTGGTAAACCAAAAGGCGCAATGCAAACCTTCGGCAGTTACGGCTGGACTTGTGAAGCGGTTGTGCGCGATTTAAAAACCAATACCACAGACAGATTATTATCCTACTTGCCTTTAGCGCACATTACTGAGCGGGTAGCGATTCAAGGATCGTCTTTTTACTCCGGCTCGTCGGTGGCGTTTGTAGAAAGTTTAGATTCTTTTGTGGCTGATGTGCAGCGATGCCGCCCGACGGTCTTTTTCTCGGTGCCGCGTTTATGGACCCTGTTTCAGCTCAATATTGTCAATAAAATTGGCCAAAGCAAGCTGGATTTATTGCTTAAAATCCCACTGGTTAGCGGCTTAGTTAAACGTAAAATCCAAAAAGGTTTAGGCTTAGAGCATTGCCGTTTATTAGGTTCAGGATCAGCCCCCATCCCACCATCTCAATTAGAGTGGTACAACAAAATCGGCATGAATATTTCAGAAGCCTGGGGCATGACCGAAAACTGTGCTTACTCAATTATTAACTTCCCATTTAATGCCTCAAAAATTGGTAGCGTGGGTCGCCCTGTTGAAGGCTGCCAAGTTCGCCGCACCGATGAAGGTGAGTTAATGGTTAAGAGCCCAGGTTTGATGACAGGTTATTACAAGCAAGAAGAAGCCACAGCAGCATGCTTTGATGCTGATGGATTTTTCCATACGGGTGACTTATGTGAAATCGATGAAGATGGCTACATTTCTATCACTGGCCGCGTTAAAGATAACTTTAAAACCTCTAAAGGTAAGTATGTGGCGCCGGTGCCTATTGAGCGTAAAATAGCCCAAGATCCGCACATTGAGCTACTTTGTGTCATTGGCTCAGGCTTACCGCACCCGATCACCTTAGTGCAATTATCTGAAGGCTCAGCCTTGCAAGCCCGCGAAGAAGTGCGCGCGTCACTGAAAGCGACCCTAGATGGAGTTAACCCGCACCTTGAGTCCCATGAAGTTGTGGATGCCATTGTCGTAGTGACAGAGCCTTGGACCATTGAAAATGATGCCCTAACCCCTACACTTAAAATTAAGCGTCATGTGTTAGAAAAGCAGTTCAGTGCCAAAGTTGACGGTATTCGCGGCGCTAAAGTGTGCTGGGAAGACGAGATTTAGCACCACAGTAATTCGCTTCAATATATTGGCCGCCTAAGCTTTAACAAGCCGGCGGCTTTTTTATCAATGACATTTGTCACCTCAAACTGGTGACGTTTGTGTCTGCCCTGTGCAAGCCCTTTGTTAGATACTAACTCCGTAGCAACACACCTTAAATGCAATAAACGGAGTTAATCATGACATCACTAATCTTAAAATCTCTTATCTCAAAATCAACCGTCATGGCGGTAACACTGACGTTAGTCAGTAGTGCTAGCAATGCCGATATCGGCGCTATCGATATGGCAGCCAACACAATGGATCTACAACAGCTAAAGGTTCTCAGCGAACAATCTGTGGATTATGAACACGCCTATGCACAATATCGCATCGCCATTACAGCCAATATTAGCGGTCTGCGCGGAGTGGCTAAAAAAGCCCTCAATGATGCACAGTCGACACTTGAAACTGTATTGAGCCGTGAAGACGATGCTGAGTCAATGGCGCTACTGGCGTCTGTTTACGGTATGCAAATCGCCAATGACTCAAGCAAAGGACAATCTCTGGGAATGAAGGTAAGTGCTTTACTGGCTCAAGCAGAACAACTCAGCCCTGAAAATCCCCGTATTGCGTTAGTCAGAGCAATGAGCGCCTTTTATACTCCCGCTCAATATGGCGGCGGTATGGATAAGGCTGAGCAATATGCCACTGATGCGATTCGTTTTTATGAACAGCCATGTGTTGATATCTGCTGGGGGCATACTGAAGCGTACACCTGGCGCGGAATCGCTAAGCAAGAATTAGGTCGTCAAAAAGAAGCAATTAATGATTGGCAACACGCTGTAGAAATTGATCCTAATTACGCTTGGGCAAATTTTTTACTTAAACAACAAGCGCGTTAATCCGATGCTGCTGAAGCTAGCTACTGCAGACATACACATTATGACTCGGTTGCAGTATGCTAACTTCGCAAGGAGGCTTCATGTCTAATATCAATACCAAACACTCGGTCAATAGTAGCAACACTCGCGTTAACCCAGAAAAAGCCTATCGACAAAAAACAGCTTGGGTATATCTGCTCAATCTGATTTTTTACTTTATTCCACTTTGGTTTATGCGGGATGATTGGGCTCGGGTCGGTGTCAGCTTGTTACTCATATTTCCCTTCTTATATGGGTACTTTTGGGCTTACAAAAGCTCAGCCGTTCAAGGGAAATATCCTATTGCTTTAATGCTCATCACTGCGAGCATTGCCACCATATTTACCAGCGGCTCCATTTCATTTTTCAGTTTTGCCGGTTTTTTTATTGGTTTCTTCTATTCACTGCGCACCGCCATTATTAGCTTTATTCTTATCAGTACTTGGCTGTGGCTACTCAATTACATCGTGGGCTATGAAGCTTATTATTTTCCGCTATACGGTATGTTAATCACCTTTGTGGTGGGGCTATTTGGCGTGGTTGAGCATAACAATGAACGCATCAGGCGCCAACAAAGACAATCAAATGATGAAATCGCTAACTTAGCAACGGCACTGGAGCGTGAACGTATTGCGCGCGATTTACATGACATCATGGGGCACAATTTATCTTCCATTGCACTGAAAGCACAACTCGCCGAAAAACTGGTTGAAGCAGGCGAGCTTGCTGTTGCAAAACAGCATTTACAGGAACTTGCTGATATCGCCAGAAACAGCTTAACTGAAATTCGCCAAACGGTTTCTAATTACAAACATAAAGGCTTACAAGATACGGTCAATCAACTATGCAGTTTATTAAGACAAAAAGAAATTGAAGTACATCTCGAGGGTAAATTACCACCATTAACACCTTTGCAAGAATCTCAACTAGGGCTAATGTTGACAGAATTAGTTAATAATATGCTCAAACATAGCCAAGCCAGTCAATGTGTATGGTGCTTTAACACCTTGGATAAGCAGCTTATTGTTAGCCTAAGTGACAATGCTAACACCAAAGTTATTAAAGAAGGTAATGGCTTAAAAGGCATTAGAGAGCGAGTGAACTTATTGGGCGGCAAGTTTAGTTATCATATTAACGATGGCTACCGTTTTAGCATCAGTTTGCCCCTTGAAGCAGAGCAAGTCAGTGAACCTAAAGTTGACAACGACACGGAACAGCCTTAATGAAGATTTTATTAGCAGAAGATCAAGCCATGGTGCGCGGGGCATTATCTGCCCTACTTACCCTTGCCAAAGATGAACTCGGTGAAGTCGATATCACAGAAGCAGAAGATGGTAACCAAGCCATGGCAATGCTTAAAGAGCAGCATTTTGATTTGCTGCTCAGTGATATTGAAATGCCCGGTCACAGCGGCGTTGAGCTGGCTCAGTGGCTCGCAGCATATCAAGCCGAGGCTGCAACAATGCAACCTAAAACTAAAATCATCATCTTAACCACTTTTGGCCGCGTAGGTTACATCAAAAGAGCACTCAGTTGTGGCGTCGAGGGATTTTTGCTAAAAGATGCGCCATCTGAAAGTCTAGTCAACGCTATTAAACAGGTGATGGCAGGTAAAAAAATTATCGATCCAGAGCTGGCGATCAGCGCCATTGGTGATATTGACCCACTCAATGATAAAGAAAGAAAAGCGCTACGATTAGCCAGTGATGGCTTATCAACCAGTGATATCGCCGCCCAGTTATTTATCGCCGAAGGTACTGTGCGGAATTACCTTTCTGAAGCGATCTCCAAGCTCAATGCCACCAATCGCATAGATGCGGCGCGAATAGCTAAACAAAAAGGCTGGTTATAGAGGCAGTTAAGCCTGATATCTGGATTAATATTGCCTTGTATTAAAACTCTGCTAAGATAAGCCATAACATCTGTATATATTTACAGTACTATCATTGCTAACAAGCATCAGGGCGATAAAGTTGACTGTATAACTCTTTGGATAACTGTCAAAGTTAACCCCAAAGTGAATGACTCACTTTAATCAGCGAGCTTTACAATATCAACAAAGTCTAAGTGATGAAGTCTGTGGTCAACTCAATAGATAAAGGCATGCTAGATTTGCAACCATTGGATCAGGTACCGATTACCGACTTAAAAGGCGTCGCTAAAAAAGCCGCTGAAAAGCTGGCAAAGCTTGGCATTAAGACAGTGCAAGATGTACTGTTTCATTTGCCGCTGCGCTATGAAGACCGCACCCAAATCTATCCCATCAATGCTCTTTATCCCGCGATGTACGCCACAGTTGAAGCTGAAATCATCTCAACCCAAATTGTGCCGGGTCGCAGACGTATGCTGACCTGCAATATTGCCGACGAAAGTGGTTACCTCACTTTGCGGTTTTTTAACTTCTCGGTTGCCCAGCGAAATGGCATGCAAAACGGCGCGATAATTCGGGCCTATGGTGAAATCAAGCGCGGCAACCGCCATTTTGAGATAATCCACCCAGAATACAAAATCATTAAAGCTGGCGAAAACCCAGCCCTGAGTGATTCACTGACCCCTATTTATCCTTCGACTGAAGGATTAAAACAAGCCAGTTGGATTAAGCTCACCGAGCAGGCACTAACTATGCTCAATCAAGGTGGCTTAACAGAGTTACTACCACCAGCCCTGCAACCCAACAATATGAGCATTGGTCAGGCATTATCCTTAATCCATCGACCGCCCAATAACATCGCCCAAGCCGATTTAGAGCAAGGCATGCACCCCGCTCAGCAGCGCTTAGTCCAAGAAGAGTTACTGGCCCATAACTTAAGTATGCTGCAATTACGTCAGCGCAATAACCTTGATAAAGCGGTGACTTTACCCGCCACCGGCCAGCTATTAAATCCATTTTTAAAAGCCTTACCTTTTAAGCCAACAGGGGCCCAGCAACGAGTCGTAGCTGATATCGGTATTGATATTGAAAAGCCCACACCTATGATGCGCTTAGTGCAAGGGGATGTGGGCTCGGGTAAAACCTTAGTGGCCGCCTTAGCAGCCCTGCAAGCCATTGAAAATGGTTATCAGGTGGCGATGATGGCACCGACGGAATTATTAGCAGAGCAACACGCAGTCAACTTTGCCGCCTGGTTTGAACCATTAGGGCTAAAAGTGGGCTGGTTAGCAGGCAAGTTAAAAGGCAAAGCCAGAACACAATCATTGGCTGATATCGCCGATGGCAGCGCCAACATGGTAATTGGCACCCATGCTATTTTCCAAGAGCAGGTCAGTTTTAATAAGCTCGCGTTAATCATTATTGATGAACAACACCGTTTTGGGGTCCATCAACGCTTAGGATTACGCGAAAAAGGCGTCAGCCAAGGCTTTCATCCGCATCAATTAATAATGACAGCTACGCCAATTCCGCGCACGTTAGCGATGACGGCTTATGCTGATTTAGAAACCTCTATCATTGATGAGTTACCGCCAGGAAGAACCCCTGTTACCACGGTTGCCATTAGCGATAATCGCCGCGAACAAATCATCGAGCGGGTAAAACAAGCCGCGCTAAATGATAATCGGCAGATTTATTGGGTTTGTACTCTCATTGAAGAATCTGAAGTTCTTGAGTGCCAAGCCGCTGAAGATACCGCTGCAGAATTAAGCCAATTACTACCCGAATTAAAGGTTGGCTTAGTGCACGGACGTATGAAAAGTGCAGAAAAACAGCAAATAATGGCCCAATTTAAGGCGGGTGAACTACATTTATTAGTGGCAACAACGGTTATTGAAGTGGGAGTCGATGTGCCTAATGCCAGTTTAATGATTATTGAAAACCCTGAGCGGTTAGGCTTGGCGCAATTGCATCAGTTACGTGGCCGAGTAGGCCGAGGCTCTATTGCCAGCCACTGCGTGTTATTGTACAAAGCACCGTTATCACAAACTGCCACCAAACGTTTAGGAGTACTAAGGGCCAGTAACGATGGCTTTGTTATTGCCCAAAAAGACTTAGAAATAAGAGGCCCAGGTGAAGTACTCGGTACCCGCCAAACCGGCTTGGCAGAAATGAAAATCGCTGATTTAGTCAGGGATCAATATCTGATTGAAAACACACAAAAATTAGCGGCCCATGTTATGCAACAAGTGCCACAAAATGTAGACAGCATTGTTCAACGTTGGTTAGGGGATCGCCAGCAATACGTACAAGCATAAATTATTGTTAACCTTGGCTATTATTACTAGACAAGTGTTGAGATTATTGCAGAATGAAAATAAGGTTTAAGCCTTATATGCCACCAAATGAAAATGTAACAAATTCAATGATATTGGTTCCCTTTCGACGTTTAAAGCTAAGGAATAGACATGCAAGTCAATCAAAATGATAGAGCCACACCGCACTCAAGTCGCGCCAGTGGTAGTAACGCGGGTGTGATTGGTATCACCATTGCGGTTTTACTGGCTGGTGCAGGCTATTTCTACTTCTCGGCCGATAAAGCGCCTGAAGTCGAAGCGCCAATACCTGTGCAACTACCAGAGCCTGTGCCTGAACAACCTATTGAGCAAGAGCCTATTGAAGAAGTGATAGTGGAAGTTATTGAACCCACTATTATTGAAGCTCCAGAGCCTGAAGTAGTAGAGCCCTTACCTACACTGATTGAAAGTGATGACTTTGTCGCCCAGAAAACGGTTGAGATGGCTGATGGGATGAAAATCGAGCCACTACTTGTTAAAAAAGACATTGCCCGCCAGTTTGTGGTATTTGTCGATAATATGGCCCAAGGTGAAGTGATCCGTAAAGCCAGCCCACTGAAAGGCCCTAAAGATAAATTCACCGTCAGTGAAATCACTAACAAAACCTATTTAAACCCTGACAGTTACCATCGTTATGACCTGTACGCCAACATGGTGTCAGATATGAATGACGAGCAGTTAATCAACACTTATAAAGAACTCATGCCAATATTTGACGAAGCTTTTGCAGAGCTAGGTTATAGCGATATGTCATTTGACGAGCGCATGCAGCAAGCCTTTGAGATGATCTTATCAGCGCCGATTATTGAAGACCCGATTGAATTAAGCTCTATCAGCGTTAACTATCAATTTGTCGATCCAAAGCTTGAAGCGCTACCCAACGTGCAAAAGTTTATGGTACGTATGGGACCTGAAAATAGCCGTAAAATTAAAACGGCAATTAGAAAACTTCAGCAGCAAATGGCCAACTGATAGAACCGTTATCATTGGGGTTATGATTTGCAATGGCAGGTTCCAATATGCGCAATCTAAATCAATGGCATAAAAAATAGCGACATGAGTGTCGCTATTTTTTTAGATAAAGTATTCAATGCTAATTCAGCTTCACGGCACTGTCTACCCGAATTGATTAGTTAACCCATTAACAATTCAGCATTAACTGCAATAAATTAAATTAGTTAGACTTAATCGCGACTACAACAGATAGTGACATATTAATACTTAAATCATCTTCTGATCTAACACCACAGTATCTTGAGCATAGCTTAAATCAAGTTAACTTAGCAATGCTAAAATACAGCCCAGTAAAGCTGGCACAAAGCGTATCTTTACAATGAAGTTGTACCTCAAGTTTCACTTTTACCTTGCCGCCATTAGCAAGGCTTGCTAATAAAACATCTGGCCAAATAACACTGGCGATAGGCGCTTCAGTAATGGGCGCGCTATAGCGAATTTGTGCATCCGCTAATACGATATCACCACTAAAACCTTGCAACTTTTGCTGTAACCACATCATCCCCCAGCCCGTTAGGGTAGCCAGGGTATAAATACTGCCAGCAAACATGGTTTGATGCAGGTTAATATTGGGCTCGAGCGGCGCGGTAACTGTGAGTGTTTGCTGCTGAAAACTCAGCGGCTGCACTTGCATAAACTCACTCAAAGGAATGGTTTGATACCAAGTGTTTTGCAGTTCAATAAGTTGCTCTTTAGCCGCCATAATGTGCTCCTTTAAACCTGTAAATTAAAGGTCACAGGACCATCATTAACTAACTCTACCTTCATGTTTGCGCCGAAAGAGCCTGTAGCAGTTGTCACCCCTTGTTCACGACAAAAAGCCACGAAAGCTTCATATAGCTCATTGGCTTGATCTGGCGTTGCTGCACGAGAAAAACTAGGACGTAATCCTTTGCCTGTATCTGCCGCTAAAGTAAACTGCGACACTACCAGTAACTCACCACCAGCTTGTTGCAGATTTAAATTCATCTTGCCGTTTTCATCACTAAACACACGATAGCCGATGACTTTTTTGGCCAGCTTTTGCATTTTCTCAATGTCATCGTCACGTTCCACCCCAAGCAGCACTAATAAACCTTTATTGATACTACCGGTGACTTCTTGCCCTAGCTCAGAGTCGATGGTGACACTGGCACGTGTCACCCTTTGGATTAAGCCAATCAATGTTACTTCCTAATACTTACGTGAAGAATTGTGCGATTACTTGCGGATTTACCTACACCAACAATAACCTTAGCCAGCGATATCTTGTTTCATCACTGGGATCGGTTTAATTAAATGCTCAGATCCTTTGGGTAATGATTTACCCACTTGATTAAGGCCTTCATCAGTCCACAACATAAAGCGGCGTAATTCTTCCAGTTCAATGGAATCAACAAATGTCGCAGCGCCTTGTACTTGGATCACCGCCCCATTGTCGCGAATGACGAACTTAGCAAAATTAAGCTTTTGGTTTAGTGAGCCAATTAACAACAATAGCTCTTTACTGCCATGTAATTGCGGATGCACCGCAAACAATCGATTGGTAAGAATACGATCGACCCCTTGCTCACTCATGCTAGGCTGCAGCACAAACTGAGTTTCCCCAAATTGCACCGCCACACTATTAGGGCTGAGTTTAGTGGCTAAGTAACTGGCGTTTAGCAACGTTTTATATAATTCTTCAGCGGCTTGCTCATCGCTCATATTAGCCATGTTGATCATCTTAGGAGCAGCAGAAACTACAGTATCTTCTGTGGTATTTTCGGTGGCGGCGCAAGCAGATAACCCTATTACGCATGCTGCAAGTATCAATTTTTTCATTTTCGTTCCTTGTTAAGTTATCTTTGCTAGCGATAAAGTATCGCAAGTTAACACTCATGTCAGGCTCAAGTGCTAAGCCCAGTCGGTGTATTTATAATGCTTGTGTTACTTCTCATTATCTTCTGAAGTAGAAAAAATCCCGGTATCGAGGTACTCAGGCATCGCGGCCGTTATTTCTGCGCCTAATAAAACAATTATCCACGACACATAAATCCACACAAACAAAATCGGGATGGTGGCTAGCGCGCCATAAATGGCTTCATAACTGGGAAACTGCGTCACATAAAAGGCAAAACCTTTTTTACCCGCTTCAAATAGCATCGCCGCTACCACAGCACCTAATAAGGCATGTAAAAAATGCACTTTTTTATTGGGCACCACCATATACAACAGTAAAATCGAGGCCACAGAAAACAACATCGGCAAACGCTCAACCAGCCAAGTCATTAAGCCTGATATTTCGCTATTATCAAATACCGTTAATGACACCACATAAGAGGTTGCCACTAAGCTGGCACCAATCAATACTGGCCCTAATGTCAGTACCATCCAATACATAGAAAAAGACACCATATAAGAGCGGCTTTCAGTGGTACGCCAAATATTATTCAGCGCTTTATCGATAGCAGAAATCAGCAACAAGGCCACCACCACTAACGCAATCACCCCGACAAAGGTGCCCTTTGAGGCATTTTCAACAAATTCATTGATATAAACCTGTACGGTATCGCCAGCGGCAGGCAAAAAGTTGTCGTAAATAAAGCTCTCAATTTTACCGCGAATACCTTTAAATACTGGAAACGCCGACAACATCGACATGGTCACCGCCACCATTGGCACTAGTGATAATAGTGTCACATAGGCTAAGTGACCGGCTTTGACATTGATTTGATCTTCTACCAAGCGCTGCTTAAGGTGAAGTATAAATTGCCAAATGCTAATAAAAACTCGTTGGATATAGGCTACATCTATCTTATTTGTCACAATATTCTCTTGATTATTTTATTTTCAATTCTGCGTTTTAATTCGTACAATGTTATAACACGATAGTTACACTCCAAGGGAGCGATTTAATGTCTCAACAAGGTTCTGCTGGTAATGTGATTGCCGCCATCGCCAGTTTCTTTTTCCCAGGTTTAGGTCAACTGGTTCAAGGTCGTATTATAGCTGCAATTCTATTTTTCTGTCTTACAGCAGTATGTTACTTCTTCTGGGTATTAATCATCCCAGCCATTATTGGTGCCATACTTCACCTTTGGAGCATTATTGATGCTGCCACATTTACCGCCGACTAATTCGATAATACGATAAGAGAGTAAACAATGAAGAAATGGATATCCTTGGCATTACTGAGTAGCAGCTTACTACTTAGCGGTTGTCAAAGCGCTTATTATGGCGCCATGGAAAAGGTCGGCTACCACAAGCGTGACATCATGGTTGATCGCGTCCAGGAAGCAAAAGAGTCCCAAGAAGAAGCCCAAGAGCAATTTAGTTCTGCGTTAGAAGAAATGCAGGCGTTACTTGCCTTTGATGGTGGCGATCTTGAAGATGCTTATAACAAAGCTAAAGATGAATATGATTCAGCGCAGTCAGCCGCTGATGAAGTGGGCGATCGCATCGATAATGTTGAAGAAGTTGCTGAGGCATTATTTGAAGAGTGGGAAACTGAAATTCAAGAAATCAGCAAAGCCAGCCTGCGCCGCAATAGCACCTCTAAACTGAAAGAAACCCAGCGCTCGTATGATTCATTAGTGAAAGGCATGCGCCGCGCAGAAGCAAAAATGCCTCCTATTCTGACGGCAATGAAAGATAATATGTTGTACTTAAAACATAATCTTAATGCGCAAGCCATTGGTGCCATTAAAGGTGAATTCCAAAGCCTGCAATCTGATATTACTAGCTTGATCAGTGAAATGAATAAATCGATTGCTGAATCGAATGAGTTTATTGAAGCCATGGAAAAAGGTTAAGCGACTTCTCCATCTAGCCAAAAGGTTTACCTGAATCAGGACTCTACTGTTTATTAACAAAGTGGCGTCCTGTTTATTTTACAAATATCACCCATACCTCCCCCGAGAACCACTTCGCTTGGACAGCTTTACTTTTCCTTCTCACTTCGTACTTCACAAATACCACTAGTTTATGACCGATTGATTTATATTTCAGTTTATCATTGCGAATGTCGCTCTGTTACTAGCAGTTTTCAACTGATCTAAAAATGATGCAGCAAAAAAAATCCCCTCTTAAACTCAATTCAATATGGTGGAATCAATGAGCAGTTTACTTCATTACATGCGCTTTTTTATCCTGCCGTTTATTCTTACGATAATCACTCTAGGACTACTTGAACACTTTCAAAACCATTGGCAAAGTTGGCAAGACACCCTGTACTTCGCACCTTATTGGTTGCTAGTCGCATCATCTTTGATTTGCTTGCAATTCAATCGTAGTCGCCTATTTTATATAGGCTTGATGTTATTGATATTTTATTCCCTACAAAACAACAGCTTACTTTTATCCCCACTCACACATCAATTTCTACCTTTATTTGGTACGTTAGTGATTGGTATGTTCTGTTTTATCAAAGATCGCGGTGTCGTCAGTGTTCATAGCTTCTTTCGTTTAGGCGGAATTTTACTGTGCGGTGTAATGGCATATATTTGGGTTAAATTAATTGCGACTTACCCAAGTCCTATTGGTGGTTTTCAGCAACGCTTGGGTTTATCAATCGATAAATCCCCACTGCATTTATTACCTATCTATCCATTAGCTTTGATTATTTTTAGCAAGCTAAGTTGGAAAAGTAATTTAGCTCAAACGAGCTTGGGGATTAGCTTATTGCTATGGCTAGGTTACTTCCTTATTCCAACAAATTTACCCTTGTCAGTATTGCTAAGTTTGATAGCCGCCAGTTATTTAGTGACTGTGTTATTTGACTCATACTTTTTGGCTTATCGTGATGAGCTCACAGGCCTTCCATCAAGACGCGCCTTATTTAATCTGAGCTTAGCTCTAGGAAGAAAATATACTGTCGCGATGGTTGATATAGACCACTTCAAAAGCTTCAATGACACCTACGGTCATGACGTAGGTGATGACGTACTCAAGTTGGTGGCAATAAAACTAGCTAAGGTATCTGGCGGCGGTAAAACCTTCCGCTATGGCGGTGAAGAGTTCACCATTGTTTTCCCAAGTAAAAACATTGACCAGGTCTATTCTCACCTTGATGACGTTAGGCAAAGCATTGAAGATTATGACATTGTGCTGCGGGATGAAGGTCGAAAACAAAGCTCGAAGAAAAATCGCCAGAAAACACCAGTGAAAAAGAAAACAGTCAGCGTTACCGTTTCCATCGGCTGTGCAGAACATCAAACTGATGAAAGCTTTGAGCAAAGTATGAAACAAGCCGATAAAGCCTTATACCGCGCTAAAGATCGCGGTCGAAACCAAGTACGATTTTAACGTTTTGAGCTTAATATCAGCCTAACGAAAAAAGCCCAAATCAATAGGTTTGGGCTTTTTTGTGAGTGGGCATATCAACAATAATCGATACTGGATCTACGATAAAGTATGGCTAACTCAGCAAGTGTTAACCTAATTGTCCTGCCACCATAAGTTCACGACTTTCGGGGATTTCATTGTAAGACAGTACATGCAAGCCCCTAGCAAAGGCTAATGCATAACGTGCTAATATCGGCCTTAATTGCGGCGCGACAAGCAACATCGGGCTATGCCCCTGCTCTTTCGCCTCAGCGAGCAGCTGTGGCATGCCCTGCTGAAGTTGTGCTAGTAGAGTTGGGTCAACAGGAAAGCTGTCTAACGACACCTGCCCTTGTTGCTGTGATTGATTAAAAGCCGTCATCAAAGTTTGCTCAAGTTCAGGCGTCAGCGTCAATACATTAAGCTTACTCTTGGCACCTGCAATACTGTGAACAATGTTATTACGCAATGCACAACGCACATCTGCCGCTAACAACACCGGATCTTTACTATTCTCACTACAATCTAATAATGTGGTCGCAATGGTGCGAATGTCTTTCAGTGACACTTGCTCTTTTAATAACAGCCGATACACCTTCAATTGGATAATGGGCGTTAGTGCGGTATTTAATGATTCTGCTAACTTAGGTGACTGTTTAGCTAAGCGATCACTTAATGCTAATACATCATCATGTTGCAGCATATCAGATAAGTTTTCACGAATAAGTTTACTCACATGCGTTGCAATCACAGTCGCATTATCAACCACTGAATAGCCTAAATTTAATGCGCGCGCTTTTAAGTCCTGCTCAATCCAAATAGCATCCATATTGTAAGCAGGCTCTTTGGTAATAATCCCATCAATATCACCAAATACCGGCCCACTTTTGATGGCCATCAATTTATCTGATTGCAATTCTGCTGTTATTGCCGGATTACCCATTAAATTAATTTGATAAGCATTTGGGGCTAATGACAAATTATCCCTGACCCGCACTTCTGAGAGTAAAAAACCCGCTTGCTCGGACAAGGTACGTCGAATACCCGTGAGCCGTTTTTGTAATTCTGCGCCTTTAGTACGTTCAACTAAATGTACCAATTGATAACCTAAGCGCACTTCAATTAAATCTGTATAAGGTAATGCATCCCAACTCGGCGGTGATGGTTCAGCGGTATTACTTTCGAGTTTTTCTTCAAGTTTGGATTCTACGACTTCCGGTTTATTCTGACTTTGCTTCCAAGACGAAAACGCCAATATTACAGCAAAAGAGATAAACACCATGCCTGGCATTCCAGGTACGATACCCAAAATGAACATCACGATAGAGGCGGTTGCTAACGTCTTAGGATTGGCCAATAGTTGCTTTTGCAATTGCTCTGGCATTTCTTCAGCATCAGAAACACGAGTAACAATAATTGCCGCTGCAGTGGCTAATAAAAGCGAAGGAATTTGTGCAACAAGACCATCACCAATAGTGAGAAGTGCAAAGGTTTTAAAGGCATCTGAAGCACTCATATCATGCATGAATACACCAATAGCGATACCGCCAATGATGTTAATCATTAAGATAAGAATACCAGCGATAGCATCACCACGAACAAACTTTGAAGCACCGTCCATCGAACCGTAAAAATCGGCTTCTCGGGCAACCTCTTGGCGCCTTGCTCGAGCTTGTTCTTGGGTTAACACACCTGAGTTTAAGTCAGCATCGATAGCCATCTGTTTACCGGGAAGTGCATCCAAGGTAAATCGGGCTGACACTTCAGATATTCGTTCGCCACCTTTAGTGATAACCACAAAGTTAATGATCATCAAAATAAGGAAGATAACAGCACCAACAACATAGTTACCGCCAATAACGACTTCACCGAAGGCTTGAATCACCTTACCAGCAGAGTCTCCCCCCTGATGACCTTCAATCAGTACCACGCGAGTAGAGGCCACGTTCAAAGTCAGTCGTAATAGCGTTGCAAGTAGCAATAACGTAGGGAAAACTGAAAATTCCAGTGGTCGTCTAATTGATACACCAACCAGCAACACCATGACCGCAAGGACAATGTTAAAGGTAAATAAAATATCCAATAGCCATGGCGGCAATGGCAAGATCACCATTGCGAGCACAGCTAATAACATTACCGGAATACCGATATAGCTTCGGCTGCCAGAAAAAATTTGCGAAAACCAGTTCATGGTTTAATGGTTCCTTTAATCATGTCGTAAATGAGGGGGAATATAAAAATGTGGTAACGGATCAGGCTTGGCTTGAGCACCACTCCTTGCCGCTTTTATTTGCAATACATAACTGAGTACGTGCGCAATGGCGATAAACAGTGCTGCTGGAATTTGTTGTTCAATTTTAGTGGAATAATAAATTGCCCTTGCTAACGCAGGGATTTCAATCACCTCAACATCATGAAGCTGAGCAACTTCACGCATGTATAGCGCCAGTTCATCAACACCTTTAGCTATAACAAATGGAGCATCAGCTTTATCGGCGTCGTACCTTAATGCAATCGCGTAATGAGTTGGGTTAACCAGTAATACATTCGCTTGCGGTACTGCAACATCAGCACGAGAGCGACTAATTTTTTGCTGCATTTGACGAATTTTCGCCTTAATTTCAGGCTTACCTTCCTGCTGCTTATGCTCATCCTTCACTTCTTGGAAAGACATTTTAAGTTCATTGTGATGATGCCAATACTGATAAGGTACATCGATAAAAGTAATCAATAGCAACCCAGTACCAAGATAAAACAGTCCCGCCGAAATAGTATCAATACAACTTCTTACAGCATCATCAATCTGCATTTGGCTACTAGCCATAATTGATTGCAGATTGCTCTGTAAGAAAAACAGCATAATACTGACCAGCAGAGTAATTTTGAGAACTGACTTAACTAACTCAACCAATGATTTCATTGATATCATGCGGCCTAAACCAGCAATAGGATCAATACGGCTATATTTGAACGAGGCATTTTTTATGTTAAATAATGGCCCGCCAGGCATAGCACCTGCAACCATAGCAATGATGCCTACCAGTAAAAAAAGCGGCCCTAGAAGGCTCAAAATAGCCAGCAATGCTGCGCCCATATGCTGCTGCATTATATCGGGTACGTTAAGCTGCTCTTTGGTTAGTATCATATTAAAACGAGTCAGTTCCGCCACCTCGCTGGCCATCCAATCAGCGCTACTGGTGAGCATAATGGCGCAACCAATAATCAAGGCTGAAGCTGCCAAATCTTTCGAACGAGGAACCTGACCTTGCTCACGCGCTTTACGGAGTTTTTGCGGGGTAGCTTGCTCTGTTTTACTTTGGCCACTATCTTTGCTACTCATACCTACCCCCCGATAAACTGATGCATCGACGACAATGCATCGAGGCAAATATCACTATAGCGACTAGCTAGGCCACTAAAAGAGAAAAAGACACATAACAAGCCCATTAACATCGACATGGGAAAGCCAAGTGCAAAAATGTTTAAAGATGGCGCTGAGCGGCTTAACACACCAAAAGTTAAGTTGACCATCAACATGGCTACAATCGCGGGTATTGCCAACATAAAGCTTGCCGCGAATAACCAACCTATTCGGTCAATTAAGCCCATTAAAGGCAATTCAAAAATCCCCATGCCCACAGGCCACAGATAAAAACTGTCAACAACAATCCCTATCGCAACTAAGTGCCCATCTAACGCCAAAAACAATAACGTGCCATAAAGCAAAAACAATTGGCTAATAATAGGGTTAGAGTCACCATTGGCGGGATCATTCATAATGGCCATTGCCAAGCCCATTTGCATTGACATCATCGCGCCCATTTGGGTCATTACGCTGATCATGATGAGTAAAAATAGCGCCATCATAAAGCCCACAAGCAGCTGTTCAACAGCAAGTAAAAATGAGCCAATGGATAAGGCATCAACAATGGGCACAGCGGGGATGAGTGGCGCGACTAATGCACTTAATAAAATGGCAAATAATAGTCTCGCCTTCACAGGGATATACGTGCTGCTAAAAAAGGGCATCACCATAAACACCCCCATAAATCGGCAAAATGGCCACCAAAAAGTACCAATAAAGCTGCTGATTTCAGCGCCTGTCAGCGACAGCATTACGCCGAACCTGCAGACTTCAAGTTAATTGCTGCAACCCTAACCAATGACATGGGGAATACTTATAAATAGTTGTTCAAATAAGTCACTTATTTTCATCAATAGCCATTCACCGGCAAATAACACCATCAGCAGCGTTATGACCAAGCGGGGTAAAAAGCTCAAGGTTTGCTCATTGACTTGGGTCGCAGCCTGAAAGACTGCAACACATAAGCCGACTAACAAGCCCGGTACCACCAATACGCCCACCATCATGACCACCAAGAAAATGGCATCAGCAAAAAAAGACGTTAACTCATTAACATCCATAATCTAACTCCTGATAGCTTTCACCCATGAGGCTTATTAACATTGTCTGTTGAATCATATGTACCATCATGTCAGCCCTAGCTAACCGAAACTGGCAGCTAAAGTGCCTACTGTCATAGCCCAACCATCAACTAAAACAAACACCATTAACTTAAAAGGTAATGAAATAATAAGCGGCGATAGCATCATCATACCCATCGACATCAAGACACTAGCAACCACCAGATCGATCACAAGAAATGGAATATAGAGTAAAAAACCAATTTGGAATGCCGTTTTAAGTTCACTAAGAACAAAGGCTGGCATTAATACAAAAAATGGGATTTCATTGGCTGTTAATGTGACGGGTTCATTAGCAATCTTTAGCATTTGCTCTAAATCAGTTTCACGAGTTTGCGCCATCATAAACTGCCTTATTGGCACTTCAGCACGCGCAACCATCTCAGTGAGTTCAATCTGGCCATTGTCATAAGGGATAAAGGCATCTTCATATATCACCTCGCCAACAGGACGCATAATGAAAATAGATAATATCAGCGCAATGCCAATAAGCACCTTATTAGGTGGGCTCTGCTGTAAACCTAACGCTTGTCTTAAAATGGATAACACAATAATGATTCGCGTAAAGCTGGTCATCATCATCAACATCGCGGGTAGAAAACTTAGCACTGTCATCATGGCTAAGATTTCTAACTTGATATTGACTGTTTGTGATTGGTCGCCATCTGCTAATGTAAACAGAGTTAAGCCGTCATTAGCATAAACATTAGGTGCTAACAGACATAACAGCAGCAGAGTGACTCGCAACATATTAGTCGTTCGCTCCAGTTAAACTGATCGCTTCAACTTCTAACAATCGCACACCGTAACGGCCTTTAACTTCGACCACTTCGCCTCGGCCTAGCAAAGCACCGTTAACCCGAATATCTAATGGTTCACCCACCATGCGATCCAGTGCGACAACATCGCCTTCGCCCATCTGTGTTAACTCACCTAAAGACATTTCAGTGCTGGCCAATTCAAGTGTGACTTGAACAGGTAACTGATGGAAGAAAGACATATCTTTTAGCACTTTTGCTTTCGGTGCAGGCTTTGAATCAACCAATGTATCTTCTAACAATAAATCGTCATCTAATAGAAAATCATCGTCTTGTAATAGTATATTTTCAGGCATGGTTAGTGTCCTCTGAGTGAAACGCTTCCTGGGTAAGTTTGGCGACCAATTGTCCTTCATTAGAATGGACAGTGGCATAAAATAACGGGCGATGACCAATAGTAACGGGGCATCTAGAATGTAAATTCATGGGGATAATATCGCCCACTTTTAGACCTTCAAGTGATGTAATCGGTACATTCTGATTACCGAGTTCCAACGTCGCCTTGATTGGAATTTGCCTTAGCCTTTGGCTCAACTGTGAAGATAAATCAGGGGCAGCTTGATACTCACTTGGTTGCTCAGCCATTAAACCTAAAGCAAATTCGGTCATACATAACAGCATTGGCGGACCAACATGTTCGGATGGAAAATTCAACGTCCATAGCAATGGCACTTCAAGTGGCGTGGTATTGACGACGAGCTCAAGGTCTAAGCCTTCATTATCAAGTTCTGTAATAGGTAAAACATCTAAGGCTGAACGTAATAATCGTTTTACTAACCTAAACTCCGATAAACTTGGCGCACGTAATGGTGACTGTAGTGGACTAGAAAAACTGCCATAGTAGCCACTCGCCAATTGATCTAAAGTGCACTTATCAATGCGCCACCAAGCCAGTGGTGTACGTCGATAGCTCATTAAAAACCAAGCATGGTTAAGATTAGGATTAATCGCGGTAGATTCGGCAGATAATTCAACTCGCGATAAAGAATGATGACCTTGGCTAATTAATGGGCCAAGCAAGTCATTAATATTGTCAAGCAATGAGCGATGACAACGTTCTAATTGAAGTAAAAGCCGACTTCGAGCTAATTTCTCTTGTACTAAGACAACAGATCTAACTTTTTCTAGATTCTGCTTCTTTATTAAACTTGCTTTGGCTGTAGTTTTCATTCTTGTTTTGAAACTCACTTAAATTTAAAGCATCGCATTATTACTGCCCACAAAAGAAACAAAATTAAACATGGGCGCTACAATAAAACCTTGTAATACAAATTACACCCAATAAATATCAAAGACGAACAAAGACTGCCATAAAAATGACTTTGCACTTTATTTTGACGCCATGTGAATAAGTACCGAATATATAACCAGCGAATATAAAAATGAAACTTTAAATTGAATTAATAATAAATTAATAATAAATTAATAATAAATTAATATTGAATTAATAAATTAAGACCTAGCAGCTAATGCAAATTAAACCTTAAATAACAATAGATTAAATCAGCAATGCCTATTAATTTTATTAGATTTATTTGTTCACTGTAATTTAGCGGGGATACTACAACATTTAAAACATCAAAAACAACTTGAAAAACATTACTACATCACAAAATTTATATTTGTTTATATTTTTTATAAAAAGTATATTTTAATAACTTTTGTTTTAGTGTCTAATACTGCGAAATTCTAATGTACTCAATAGAACAGAATATTTACTAAGGGATATTAATAGTTGAATAAGTTTACAATTATAACAATTATCACAATTACTTTCCCATTTAACGCTTATGCGGAAACAATTAATAACATTTATAAAACAACCATGGAGAAAGCATCATGGCTATATAATGGTGATATTTTTAATTGTGAAATAAGCCATGATGTTGACGGCTTTGGCCAGTATAAAATAACGGCATACCCTGGTGACGAATTAATAATCAGTCTACATTCTGATTGGCTTCGTTTATTTGATACCACCAGTGATATTTATATTGAAAGTTCAGCGTGGCAACAACAACATAATAAACCTTTTACCCATTCAGAATTAACATGGCGTGGAAGCTTTGCCCATACCAGTCGTAACAGCCGTGCATTTTTAGAAGCACTAGAGCAAGGGCAAACATGGCAAGCCAACATAGCACCCATTAACGGGGTGCAGTACCAAGTCAACTCGACTCCAGTTTCGACTCGCTCAGCAGTAAGACAATTTCGCTTGTGTCAGCAGGAATTACTGCCTAAACCCTTTTCTTACGTCCGTCGGGTTGATTTAACCTTTGACAGTAATTCCAGCAAGCTGGATGCTGATATCGAACAAGATCTGATCGCAATATCACGCTATATCAGTGCAGATCCGACGGTGACTGAAGTATTAGTTGATGGTCACGCAGACGATTCTGGGGATCGTTTTATTAATTTACAACTCAGTAAAGAGCGTGCGCTAGAAGTACAATCAAGGCTGATTGAACTAGGGGTTTCTGTCAACATGATCCAAGTCAGACATCATGGTTCGCGTAATCCAATTGCAACTAACAATGCACAAGGTCGAGAATTAAATCGCCGAGTGATGGTCAGGTTAGTTAAAGGGACCACCAAAGCTTCTTCCAAAACGGCTAAGGTCAGTCAATGAGTCAGCAATTTCGAATTCAATTAGTTGAAACTAGACTAAATGAGCAAGGCGCTAAACTGCTGAGCAATCATGGCTTTGAATTATGGGACAATATGATGCCCCCGCCATGGTTATCAATCATTAACTTATCAGACTGTACCCCTGAACAAGTTATTCAGAAGCTCGCGCTTTATCCAAGTAAAAATCAAATAGCATTACTTGATCCTGAGCAAACAGAATTAGCCTCCATGGCAATGCAAGCAGGCATTCAAGATTACCTTCTGTTACCCATTGATAATCAACAATTACTATCGCTGCTCGTTCGCTTACAAACTCTGGATAAAACAGACACTGAAATTGTCGCAGCCTCTTCTGTTAGTCGACAGCTGCTCATGCTTGCTCAACGTGCCGCGGTCACTAATGCTACTGTTTTGCTGACAGGTGAAAGCGGTACCGGTAAAGAGCCGTTAGCAAAATATATTCATCGACATTCAGCTAGAGCTAATAAGCCTTTTATTTCAATTAATTGTGCAGCAATACCAGAAAACATTTTAGAATCCATATTGTTTGGCCACATCAAAGGGGCCTTTACGGGTGCTGTGAGTGAGCAGCCAGGTAAATTTGAACAAGCCAATGGCGGTACGATTTTACTTGATGAAATAGGCGAAATGCCATTACTGCTACAAGCAAAATTATTACGCGTTTTACAAGAACGAGAAGTTGAGCGCTTAGGCAGTCATAAGCCAGTTTCACTCGATATTCGCGTTATCGCATCGACCAATAAAGATTTGCGTCAAGCTGTGGAAAATAACGAATTTAGACAAGACTTATTCTATCGCCTTGATGTTCTACCACTAAAAATAACCCCTTTAAGACAACGTCGTGAAGACATACTACCGATAGCAGAATTCTTCTTAAACTTGTATCACAACTGCAATACAGATCAACCTTGTTACTTCAGCGATCAAGCACGGCAACTGATGTTAAGTCATCAATGGACCGGCAATGTCCGTGAACTTGAAAATGCGATTCAACGAGCATTAGTGCTACGTCGTGGCCAAGCTATTCAAGCTGCTGAACTGGGGATTGAATCAAGCATTTCAGCAGCCAAAGTATCATCAGAATCAGGCTTAAAAGACTCAAAACGACAAGCTGAATTCCAATACATTATTGATACCTTGAAAAGATTCAATGGCCAACGAAACCTGACTGCTGAATCCCTCGGAATGACTACCAGAGCATTGAGATACAAAATAGCCCAAATGCGTGAACAAGGGATCGATATCGATTTAGCCCTTGGAAAAGTCGCCTAAAAATTAATTTAGTCATAGATAGGAAAAACAATGTCTAACGCAACTATGGTGACCATGCCGCCTCTGATGAACCAAATGAATCTCCACTCAGAAATGGCAAAGGGAGCAATTAGCGTAGGTCCAAATCCACGAGACTTTGGATTGCAAACCCCCTCTTTTACTGAATTGATGGAGCAAAAGGTCGCAGCAATTAATACTGACCAAAATACTTCATCAGCGTTAATTAAAGCCGTTGATAGTGGTGAAAGTGATGACTTGGTGGGGGCGATGGTCGCCTCGCAAAAAGCCAGTTTATCTTTTTCAGCCATGATTCAAGTCCGAAATCGTTTAGTACAAGCGTTTGACGAAGTAATGAAAATGCCAATTTAGGTTGGCGTAAGCCATTTTTACTGAAACAACATTTAATCCCCTTAGGTAAAACTGTCTTAGTGGAAGGATACTAAAGAAATGCCCACAACCCTGACTCAAGCCGAGCAACCAATGAATAGCGTTGATGCGAAAAAATCGCCATTTATAACCATGAAAAATAAATGGACCCAATTTAATAACGGCGATAAGCAAGTGGCCATTTTAGCCGTTTTCGCTATTGTTGTTGCCTGCGTAATCGTATTGATGTTGTGGACCGCCAGCCAAGGTTACCGTCCACTGTATGGCAACCAAGAAAAGGTTGAATCATCAGAAATTATTGAAGTACTTGAAAGTGAAGGCATCAGTTATCGGCTAGATACCAACTCAGGGCTCATTTTAGTCCCTGAAGAACGCCTAGGTAAAGCACGGATGATTTTGGCTGCTCGCGGTGTAAAAGCCGAACTACCCATGGGTATGGAAGCACTTGAAACCTCAGGTATTGGTACCAGCCAATTTATGGAGCAAGCCAAGTATCGTTACAGTCTTGAAGGTGAATTATCTCGCACGATCATGGCGTTAAGATCCGTTAGAACAGCACGAGTCCATCTCGCTATTCCAAAGAAAACATTATTTATTCGTCAGCAACCGGAATTGCCGTCAGCATCTGTGATGTTAGATTTATATGCTGGTGCTAATATTCAAACAGAACAAGTCGAATCGATTGTCAACTTAGTTGCTGGTAGTGTCACAGGGATGACAGCAGAACGAGTACAGGTTGTCGATCAACAAGGTAATCACTTAAGTTCAGCATTGACCCTTAATAATGATATTACCCAAGCTCGAGATCGTCAGCTTAAGTACACCCATGAACTAGAACAAAACCTGATTAATCGTGCATCTAGCATGCTTTTACCGATACTTGGACAAGAAAACTTCCAAGTTCAGGTTGCTGCACAGGTCAACTTTAATCAAGTAGAAGAAACCAACGAGTCTCTTGATCCTCAAGGGATTGTGACTCGAGAGCAACAAAGCTCAAATGAAGTCAACGGTGAGCTCGCGATGGGGATCCCTGGCGCACTGAGTAACCAAGCCCCAAATGCCGACGCCTATGCTGCCAATAACCCACGTCGAAATGTCACCCAGCAAACCAACCGTAACTTTGAAGTTGGACGCTCAATAAAACACACGCGCTACCAGCAAATGCAGCTTGAAAACGTGTCAATTTCAGTGCTGCTTAATAACCAAGCCGCAGGTGAAGATGGTTGGTCACAACAACAACTCGATTCACTGAGCAGCATGGTACAAGACGCAATAGGGTTTACCGCTGCGCGTGGTGACCAGTTCAGTATCAATAGCTTCGACTTTGCCCCAGTGCGAATTGCTGAATTTCAGCCAATGCCATGGTGGCAAACTGAAGGTTACGAGTCTTATTTACGCTACTTAATTGGCTGCTTATTAGGTCTCGGACTTATTTTCTTTGTATTACGTCCATTAGTTAGACACTTAACAACCACTGTTGACTTATCAGCCCTTAAAGATAATGACCAACAAACAGAATCACTGGAATACTCAGAACCTAAAGCAGCGCCACTGGTTAATAACAGTGATGACCCGCAAGCCATTGCAGACCAACTCATGGGTCTAGGTCAGCCTAAGTCTGATGCAGATTTAATGAGCATTGGTTTACCTGAAACCAGTTCGCCACTCAAAGTGAAGATGGAACATTTAAGCTTACTTGCAGAAAAAGAACCTGCACGTGTCGCTGAAGTCATCGCCAACTGGATTAGTGACAAAGATGGCAAACAGCAATAATTGCAGACAGGATTAGGTGTTAACCCAATGAATGAAATAGATATAAATTTAGATAACCTTGACCAAGCAGCAATGATTTTATTGAGCATGGGTGAAAAAGGGGCTGCACAGGTCATGGCGCATTTAGACCGTAATGATGTCCAGCATCTCAGTCATAAAATGGCCCGTTTATCGAGTATCACCCAACATGAAGCCGATGCGGTTATTGGACGATTCTTTCACCGTTATCAAGAACAGTCAGGTATTGCTAGAGCCTCACGTTCATATCTACAAAAAACCTTAGATTTAGCCTTGGGTGATCGCGTCGCCAAAAGCCTTATCGATAGTATTTATGGTGATGAAATTAAAACCTTGGTTAAGCGATTAGAGTGGGTAGACCCTAAGCTACTTGCCCGAGAAATTACCCATGAGCATTGTCAGTTACAAGCGGTTCTTCTAGGTTTATTACCACCAGAAAGCGCTGCTAAAGTGCTATCTGGGCTTCCAGAAGCAGGACAAGATGAACTGCTAGTACGTATTGCTCAATTAGGTGAGCTTGAACGTGGCGTAGTAGAAGAGCTACGTCACTTAGTCGAGCGCTGTATGCTGATCGCCATGGAAAAAAGCCATACTCAAGTATCAGGAGTTCGCCAAGTGGCTGACATCCTCAACCGCTTTGACGGCAACCGTGAACAGCTAATGGAAATGATCAAACTTCACGATAAGAAATTAGCCAGTGAAGTTGCCGATAACATGTTCGACTTTATTATTCTTGGACGTCAAAAAGCCGAAACACTGCAAGAAATCATGGCAATTGTACCAACCGATACACTCGCCCTTGCGGTTAAAGGGATTGAAACTGAGCTTAAGAAGACCTTGTTAAGCGCCTTGCCTAAACGTATGTCTTCAGCCATTGAAACCCAGGTAGAGGCCATTGGTACAGTACCACTCAGTCAAGCTATTGCAGCTAGAAAAGACATCATGGAAATAGCAAAGCAAATGATGGATGAAGGCCAAATTGAATTGCAGCTCTTTGAAGAACAAGTGGTGGAATAATGAAAAAGACCCATATACCTGAGGAGCGTTTTCGCCTTAGTGCAGACCGAGTAAGACGCCACCAATTTGCGCCACTGCATGCACCAGAAATAGACCCTAATAGCGCCGAGCCAAGCTGGGAAGATTATCAACAAGCGTTTGATAAAGGCTTTGATGAAGGTGTAACCAAAGGCCATGAAGCGGGGTTAGTTTCTGGCCACGAAGAAGGCCTGCAAAAAGGTTATGCATCTGGTTTTAACCAGGGGCGCATTGAAGGTCAGCAAAAAGGTAAAGATAGTATTGATGAACAACTCAATAGTATTATGGCGCCACTTTCTGCAATGAAGTCATTGCTAGAAGAAGGTCATACCCAGCAAGTGATGCAACAACAAGATCTCATCCTTGAACTTGTTAGACGGGTGTCGATTCAAGTCATCCGCTGCGAACTCACATTGCAACCACAGCAAATACTGGCATTAGTCGAAGAAACGCTGGCTGCGATTCCTGACGACCCAACAGAAGTAAAAATTCATTTAGAACCAAGCGCTGTCACTAAACTTAGAGAGCTTGCTGCAGATAAAATTCAGCACTGGACACTGGTCGCCGATAGTAATATTAGCGCTGGCGGCTGCCGAATTCTGAGTGATAAATCTGATGCTGACGCCTCTATGGAAACCCGACTAAATTCTTGTTTAGACCAGGTCGAGTCTCACCTTAAAAGCATGCCAATAAACCCAAAAACTAGTGAGGCAAGTGTTGAAGCTTAGCGCGACAATCCTTGACTGGCCTGCTATTCCAGTTGCCCAAGTCTACGGAAAACTGACCCGAGTTAATGGCTTACTTTTAGAAGCGGTAGGGTGTCAACTCGGCACCGGCGATCGTTGCCATATTGAGTGTCGAGACGACCGCCTTGTTGAAGCTGAGGTCGTTGGTTTCTATAAAGACACCTTATGTCTGATGCCAATCGAGCCAACCTCAGGGTTAATGCCTGGTGCTCGCGTCATGCCAATAACAGGGCGTTGCCAAGTGCCTGTCGGCTCAGGCTTATTGGGTCGTGTATTAGATGGTTTAGGTCAGCCTTTAGATGATTTAGGCCCGCTTAGCCAAGTGCAATATGTACCTATGGTACATAAGGCCATAAACCCACTACAACGCAAGCCAATAACTGAACCCTTAGATGTTGGTATCCGCGCAATTAATGCCTTACTTCCTATTGGCAGAGGCCAGCGACTGGGCTTATTTGCAGGGTCAGGTGTGGGTAAAAGTGTGTTACTAGGCATGATGACCCGCTTTACAGAAGCCGATATTGTTATCGTTGGCTTAATCGGTGAACGTGGTCGCGAAGTCCGTGAATTTATCGAACAATCATTAGGTGAAGAAGGTCGTAAACGAGCTGTTGTTATCGCAGCCCCTGCAGATACGACGCCGCTAATGCGTATGCGTGCCATGCGTTTATGCCACCATATTGCCTGCGCCTACCGTGACCAAGGTAAACGCGTTTTACTCTTGGTTGATTCACTGACCCGCTACGCACAAGCGCAACGTGAAATAGCGCTAAGCTTGGGCGAACCCCCTGCCACTAAAGGCTATCCACCTTCAGCATTTGCCCAACTACCAACCCTGGTTGAAATGGCAGGTAACGGCCAGCACCCAGTAGGCACTTTAACCGCCTTTTATACCGTATTGACTGAAGGCGATGATCAACAAGATCCTATTGCCGATGCCGCACGGGCAATTTTAGATGGTCACATTGTCTTAAGTAGACAATTAGCAGAACAAGGGCACTACCCTGCCATTGATATAAACCAATCAGTTAGCCGACTTGCCGCGCAAGTTGCACCAGCCGATTGCTTAGCCCAAGCGCAAGTATTTAGACATCTCAACAGTAAATATCAACAGGTTAAAGAGCTATTGCCACTAGGCGGCTATCAAGCAGGCCAAGATCCTGAGTTAGATATTGCCGTAAAAGCTTACCCGCAAATGGCGCAATTTCTCAAGCAAGCGACCAGCGCCCAGGCCTCTCACCAGCAAAGTATTGAGCAGTTGCAACAGCTTATTGAAAGCTTTGGCTATCAGGCTAAAAACTAGAGTATCAGATGAAACAACTGCATCAATTATGTCAGCAAGAAGAAAGAAAACTGCACCAACTGGGCCAGCAAAAGGTATCCAGCCAACAACGTATTCTAGAGATAACTAGCCAGCAAACTCAGCTAACCAAAATGGTGACTGAATATCACCATTTACCTCAACAATATGCTAATGCCATGCTAATGCAAAATAGCGTGCAAATGATTAACGCTATCGCGCCATTACAAAAAAAATTAACTCGACAAAAAATTCTGTTAGAACAAGAGCATCTGCGGGTAGATAAGATTTGGCGTAACCAATTAGGCCGCCAACAAGGTATTAGCTGGCTATATAAAGAACGTAAACAACAACACCAGCATAAGCTCGATAAACAAGAACAAAAGCAATTAGATGATTTAGCAGGTCGCTACACTATTGAGCGCTAAGCTAACAAAAAAGAAATGAATAGATGAATCATTAACAGGTAGGAAATTAATAAGTAAGTAATGACAAGATAGACAGTTAAATAAAAAAAGCGTGTTTAAACAACACGCCATCAGAGGGTGTAACAGATTCTGTGTAACTGCAATTTAGTTAATATGCTTCACAATTCTGTCTTCGAACTCAATAATAAAT
>NZ_JAUORL010000038.1:0-37802 GCF_030548015.1 Shewanella sp. 4_MG-2023 | reverse complement strand
TTCCCACCATCCTTGGCGGTCAGAAGCTCGCTGCTGCATCTACACCGGGATTATTATCTCTTCGATTTGACTTTATTCGTGGGAATAAAAAAGCTAAAAAGCAGAAAATCTATTTGCCTCCGACTCAATATGAATTGAGGTCATCGAGAAAAGACCGTGAGCTTGGCATGGATGCCAAGCTAGCTTTCGTTAGGCCATGGATGGCGCATCTGAGGCGTTAGCATTTTCAAATATGACCGAAGAACACTACAAGCGAAGTCAAAAGCTGGATCAATCCCCGTTGAAAACATGCGATTTTCAGCATTTTTCGTTGGGGCCTGAGGGTTTGTTAAGGGCTTATTTTGTAAAATGTGAGCGCTTTCCCCCTTGACTCTGCTCTTTGCAAAAGAAGGGGCGAAGCGCCACGACGTTAATCCAAACAAAGTTTGGAAAGACTTAAAGAAAACTTGCGATTTATAACTCGTATAAGTGAAGCACCACGACTTTTTTGTTCAAACTGGCAAACTAGATTTGGGTCACTAAATCGTTAGGGAAGTTTGCCGTGGCGAGTTCTGCCAACTTAAACAACTCATGACGTTTCGAACTTTGTTGTCTTAGTTTCAATCTTTATTGTCTAGTTTCAGACTTTAATGTACATCGACAGGAAAATGAATAACACCAAGCGCGCTTAAGCAAATAAGTGCCTTAGTAAGGGTTTATCCGCTGTGTCTCTACTTCACCATACAATGTTGGTAAATGTTCTCCCATTGCAGGTAAGTGAGCTCAATACTCGCTTCACTGTCACAACAGTAAGCGTCACCCTTTGGGCACACCTTTTCAGTGATATCAGCTAATTGCTCAGTAACACAGCCAGATAAGTACTCGTTACTTAATACCATATTGTTAAGTTGTTGCCGCTGCACAAGGGGAATAGCTAATGAATCCTGCGGCGCAATAACGCAATCAGACGACGCTAAAGAGAGTAACGCGGCAGTGATGAGTCCTTTCATATTAACTCCAATATAATTAAATCAATTATACGATAGCCATTGTAGCCACTGCACAGCAAGGTTTTATTCGAATTAGTTGATTATATCCTTTGCGCTAATCGAAAATTACTATAGTGTGGTTATTCAATTGTTTCGTCATTTATATTTTTCTAGATATTTGGCTTAGCTTTAGCTACCCAACTAGGACAAATAATGACGACCCCTGTACGCGTTCGCTATCACACCATTGAAATTGGTGACAACGATATTCACTTATGTACCCTTCGAGATAAACAGCAATTTAGTGACGATAACAACACAGCTAAAGACTTAGGTATTTCTTCGGCGCTATGGCCCATTTTTGGGGTAGTCTGGCCTTCCAGTATGGTACTGGCAAATCACATGCTTGATTATCAAACTCAAGGTAAACGCATTTTAGAGATTGGTTGTGGTATCGGCCTTTCAAGCTTACTGTTAAACCAAAGAGCCGATGATATTACCGCCACCGATTATCACCCTGAGGTTGAAGGTTTTCTATTAAGAAATACCCAACTCAATAACGACAAATCGATAAACTTTGAACGAGTCGATTGGGCTGATGACAACAGTGATTTAGGTCAGTTCGATTTAATCATCGGCAGTGATTTATTGTACGAAGATGAGCATATTGCCTTGCTGGCTTACTTCATTCAAGCCCATGCCAAACGCCAATGTGAAATTGTTATTGTCGATCCCGGTCGTGGCCGAAAAAACAAACTCACCACCAAGATGGATGAATACGGCTTTAGCCATAATCATATCAAACCCATTCACACTGATTATTTAACACAACAATTCAAAGGCCATATTTTGCGCTTTTCAAGAGAGAGCTAGTGCAGTTAAATTTCGCTTAGCAGTCTAGTATATACTCATAAAAAATCACGCTCTGCTCTGTAATGGCTTGCTGGGTAAAGCCCAGCTTTAAAAGTAATTTAGCTGATGCTTGGTTACTTTTGTCTACCCCAGCGATTAATTTACGCCATTGAAGTTGATCCCGGGAAAATTCAATCACTCCTGTGAGTAACTCGCTTCCATAGCCTTTTTTCCAATAATGCTCACCCAGTAAATAACCGATATGGGCTGTTTCTTCATCAGCAAGATACATAAAGACTAATCCCATCATTAAGTCTGTATCAGTCGCATCAACCCGACATAAACGGCTTTGTGCTAGCATTTCATCAAGCCAGTACTCGGCGGCTGGTAGTGAGTTTAGCTGCTGAAAATTAGCAGGAAGATGATTAACCACTGCAGGTGTCAACAACGCCATAAGCTGTATCAAGAGTGCGGATGACTGCGATGTTAACTCTGATGCAGACTCTGACGATGATATTTCCCTTATTAGCAGCCTCGCTGTTTGCAAATTTATCTTCACCTGATGGCTCCTATTTATGGCCATTAACAAAGCAAACCCCATTAATAATACGGAGTAACTGCAGGCTATCTTATCATTTAGCGCTATTAAAATTTGCTTTGGTTAGTACCAAAGTGACATCTAGCCATCATTAAGCTGCAATAATATGGCATTAACTCAGCCAATCACTACCATCCTCAGCCTAAGTAAGGTATAACGGCGCCATGAAAACTCCTAAACGTATACAACCACTGGTTGATGATGGCCTTATTGACGAAGTCGTAAGCCAATTAATGAGCGGTAAAGAAGCCACCGTTTATATGGTTCGCTGTGGAAATGAAATCCGCTGCGCCAAAGTGTATAAAGAAGCCATTAAACGGAGCTTCAAAAAAGCAGCGCAATATCAAGAAGGTAGAAAAAGTCGCAATAGCCGTCGCAGCCGTGCAATGGAAAAAGGTTCCAGCTACGGCCGTGAGCAGCAAGAAAATGCCTGGCAAAATGCCGAAGTAGATGCCTTGTATAAATGTGCTGACGCCAATATTCGAGTGCCTGTCCCCTATGGCTGCTTTGAAGGTGTGCTGATAATGGAACTGATCACTGATGGTCAAGGTGATGTGGCCCCGCGTTTAAATGATATTGTGTTAAGCGCAGAACAAGCGTTACAAGATCACGCCACCATGATGGGGTATGTCACTCGTATGTTGTGTGCCGGCATCGTCCATGGTGACTTATCGGAATTTAACGTACTGCAAGATGACCATGGACCTGTGATTATCGATCTGCCCCAAGCCGTCGATGCTTCAGCCAATAATAATGCCAAGGTCATGCTAGAACGTGACGTTAACAATATGACCCGCTATTACTCGCAGTTTGCACCTGAGCTTGCTTTAACAAAGTATGCCAAGGAAATGTGGAGCTTATATGAGAAAGGCGACTTACTGCCTGATACCCAGCTTAGCGGTGAATTTGAAGAGGATACCAGCGCTGCTGATGTCAATTCAGTGCTAGAAGAAATTCAAGCAGCCTTTGAAGAAGAACTAGAGCGCCGCGAACGCATTAGTGAGCCTGAAGAGCTTTAACGCCCTCACACTTAATTTCGACTGTAAATAAAAACGGCGCTGATAGCGCCGTTTTAATACTCAAGAGTTAACTCATCGACCTAGTGGTCGTTTTTACCCCACAGCCATGCTGCACCACGCACCCCAGATGATGCGCCATATTCGTTTTTAACCACTAAGGTGTCGCACTCGCGGCCAACCACATACTTAGGTAATACTTTTGGCAATTCAGTGTATATCGCATCAATATTAGATACGCCGCCACCTAATACAATCACATCAGGGTCGAGCATATTAATCAGGTGTGCCAATGAGCGTGCTAAACGATCGATAAAGCGCACAAATGCTTGGGTCGCTAACGGATGACCATCGGCCATCATTTGCGAAATTTGAATGCCACTGTCAGCTTCACCACCAGCACGGCGGAAATCACGAACAAAGCCAGTGCCTGAAATAAAGGTCTCGATGCAATCTTTGTTGCCACAAAAACACGATGTAGAATTAAATTCGTCCGAAGTCATCCACGGCAAAGGATTATGACCCCATTCACCACCAATGCCATTACCGCCGCCATGAACTTTACCATTTATCGCTAAACCGCCACCGCAGCCTGTACCAATAATCACCCCAAAGACCACATCTTTGCCTGCGGCTGCGCCATCAACAGCTTCAGATACCGCAAAACAGTTAGCATCGTTTGCTACCCGCACTTCTCTATCAAGACGAGCGCTTAAATCTTTATCAAGTGGGTGACCATTAATCCAAGTTGAATTCGAATTTTTAACCAAACCCGTTAACGGTGATACCACCCCTGGGATCCCCACACCCACACTGCCAGTTTGCTGAGTTTCGGCTTCAGCATCATTAACTAAGCCTACTATGGCATCAAGGGTTTCAGGGTAGTTTTTAGGTGTTGGAATACGTTTACGAAATAGCTCTGAACTATCTTCGGCTAGCGCCACCACTTCAATCTTTGTCCCGCCAAGGTCAATACCCATGCGCATCATAGTAACTCTCTCCATATCGTTAGAATCTGTTATTCACCAAAATGAGTGTGCCGCAATAGCTATTATTGAGCTGATAAAAGGCTAACGGTTTCAAGTTAGACACTTTTGCAATGACTCGTTTATATAGCTACCTTGCAAACCATGCTGGTGACGCCGCAATAAAATACGGATTTAAAATATTTTCTTTTTGGTTGTAATCAAGGGACGTTAATTCAGGATAACGCACTACCTGACCACCAGCGCCTTCAACGACAGCTTGCGCTGCAGCGGTATCCCACTCACTGGTTAGCCCCAGTCTTGGATACACATCAGCAATGCCTTCTGCCACCATACAAAACTTTAATGAGCTACCAACACTTTGCATTTGGTGCTCGCCCACATCCTTAAGGAACTCTTCAAGCCCAGGGCTGATATGGGAGCGACTGCCCACCACCACAGGTACAGGGCTGACTGTTTGTTGGCTAATATCTAACTGTTGCTGCTGCCCTTGATACTCAAGCCATGCGCCTTGACCCACAATGGCAGAATAACATTTGTGTAATACCGGCGCGTATACCACTCCTACCATAGCGCGGCCTTGATGAACTAAGGCAATATTGACGGTAAACTCACCGTTGCGCTTAATAAACTCTTTGGTGCCATCTAGTGGGTCAATTAACCAATAAGTTTGCCATTCTTTACGTTCTGACCAAGGGATATCAGCGGCTTCTTCGCTCATGATCTTAATGCCAGCAAATTGCTGAGCTAATGCGTTAACAATCACATTATGACTGGCAATATCCGCAGCGGTCACTGGGCTATCATCTTGTTTTTGCGTTACTTGCAAGTCGGTGTCTGAATACACTTGCATAATTGCATCACCAGCCAATTTGGCAATCTCAACCACTTTAGTGAGATGCTGCTGGGTAAACAGCGGTTTCGTAAATGGCTGCTGCGCATCATCTTGCTCTGAAAAACTAAATACCTTCAAGGTTCATCCTTATGAATACGTTAACCTGTGGTTAACTCAAATCACTTAGCGCTATTATGCCAGTTGCTCGCAAGATGATTTATAACTATTTAGTTTGTCTTAGAAATAACAATGTTAGTTAACTTTTCACTAGCATAAATATCAAGGTAGCTCTGCCACGCCTCTGAGTTAATTTTTGCTACTAATATGCAACATCGTTTACAGATAGTAAGCCAAGTGCCCCTTGCATAAAAGGCACAATGGCTTAGCTGCATTCGTATTCAAACTGATTTAAAACAATGTTATTTAGTTAGCTGCACATTATCTACTTGCATAACCACCCCATTTTGATTGCCCCAAGCCGGAAAAATCACTAATGGGGTATCAACTTGGGTTAAATCTAAACTTGAGCCAGCATGGCTAACAAGGTCTGCAAGCGCTAACTTATAATGGGTCCAAGTGGCAATATCGGGCGTAGTAATGGCAAAGTCACCAGAGCTACAGGGATGGCCACAATCGACCTTGATATTAAAGTCGCGCTGGCTTCGAGGATCTGTCAGCACATTGACATCAAACTCAACAAAACTAAATTGGCTAACATCTTGACCTAATCCGGTGCTTTGGTAATAAACCACGGCTTCATCGGTATTAAAACTAAATTGAGTTACAGCGCCATAATCACCACCAGCATCAACTTGAGCGATATCGACTGAACCATTAGCGGCGTAATGTCCTATGCTATATGGCGGTTTTACTTCATCATCATAAACAACCAGTTCATCAACTTCAGTAAGTTGGTATTCATAGCGCACATTATCAATTTGCAGGCTGATGTTACCTAATGCTTCAATCACAAACGGATTCACTACCGCAGCTAAGTCAGCCACGCTACCTGGCGAAAACCGATTGCCATTGGCGACTAATTCTGCGATAGATATTTTTACTTCAGTCCAAGTATTAAGCTCTGGCAGAGTGACGTTAATATCACTGACATTAGGCCAACCACTGTCAATTTTAACCAGCAGCTCGACATTATCGTCGATAGATAACAGGTTAATATCAAAGACTAAATAGCCATTATTGGCCCAATGAGACAAATCGGCTGTGGGAGGGTAAGAGAAATAAGCATTACCCGTCGCGCCCACTTTATCCATTTGCAGCACCTCACCGCGACCTTCTACTGTCAGCGTCTGCAAGGTAATACTGCCATCGGGGTTATAGCTATCAAGCGCTAACCCTTGGGCTAGTGCATCGTCAAACATGATAAATTCTGGTCCTGCGCCAATGTCAGTGCTGGGGGTCGTGATCGCTGGCGGCTGATGGCCTTCTACCACTGCTGCGGCCTCATCAATAGTGGCACAACCACTGCCTGTTGTTGGCGCGACACTGCATTCATACACGCGCACATAATCCACCTCCATGGTTTGTGGAAATACCGACTCATCCACCCCAGTGTTGTTGACATTACCCGCCCAAGTACCGCCAACGGCAAAATTGAGGATCATGTGAAACGCTTGATTGTAAGGTGCATCTTCAGGGGCTTGTTGTAAAATCCCCTCAGCATCAGTGTATTGACTGTACCAACCCGTTGAGCGCTGAGTGGCAAAATGCACATCATCTACATACCAGCGAATTTCATCTTGCTCCCATTCAAGGGCATAAACATGAAAATCATCGGCAGGATTTGCGCCGTGTGGCAAACTGTACTCTGCGCCAGAATAGACATTGCCAGGCCAAGCTTTACCATAATGCAAAGTGCCATGAACCCGGCTTTCAGGTGTCTGGGACTCATCGCCATTGGTGATCACTTTCAGATTAACCGCTTCCATAATATCGATTTCGCCAGAGCCTGCCCAAGGACCATAAACCCAGTCAGTGGGCAACATCCAAATGGCCGGCCAAGTGCCCTGACCTTGTGGCATTTTGGCTTTAATTTCAAAGCGGCCATATTTCCAATCGCCTTTATGGGTCGAATCTAAACGCGCCGAAGTGTAAGGCTGCTGTTTTGAAGTGTCATTGGCATCGTAATTAGGATCGCCCAATGCTACTGCAGGGCCATTAAAATCTTCCCGCAGAGCGGTAATCACTAACTTACCATCAACCACTTGGCTGTTATCAGCGCGCTGGGTATAACATTGTAATTCTTCGTTGCCGCCGCCATAACAGTTATGGGCTAAATTCCATTTAGTGGCATCAATCTCAGCGCCGTCAAATTCGTCACTCCACACCAATGACCAGCTTGCGTTTTCTTGCCCTGAACCCGTGTCTGAATCAGAGTCTGAGCCAGAGTCTACTGACGCTTGCTCTGATTCAACTTCAGGCTCAGTTTCAGTCTCATTATCTGAGCCACATCCTATTAGCAGCAGCGCAGTTAAACTCGCCGCGCTAATGACTTTAGCGGATGAAAAAGCCTGGCTTAGAGCCAAATTTAACGGTAATTTTCTATTGAACATTCTTGATTCCCCAATCGCAAAATATCTAAAAAATTCCAGCAAAATGCCCTACAAACTCAATTGTAAGTTCAACGTCATTGGTGGATTAACATGCCCGCTAAGAGGATCTTAGCGGGTTAACTCATTCAGGTTTGATAAATACTTAAACCAGAATGCCTACTGCCGCTAACGATTACTGCTCGTTAGTGGCACATGAAATAGTGGCTTGTTCAGCGCCATTTGGCACTATAACTAAATCACTAAAACTCACTTCTGCTGCGCCTACCGTTGAAAGGTAAAACGGCGTATTGATTTTGCCAAAGTCCAGTTGCTGCTCTTTAAAACATTGCAAATCAACACTGATGGTTTGCCATGTATCAATGGCGACGCTATTAAGCTGCTCGGTAATATCAACATCAGCGCGGCAATCTCTATCGCATGCCATACCCAGTAATAATGGCTGCTCAAGTTTTTTAGCAGTTTTAATCATTACGCTCAGCGCGGCATTGCTATTCGAGTAAGCTCGTAAGTCCCGCGGGAAGTTACTAATTAACCCCACAAAGCCTAATCCTGAGCCGTTAAAGCTAATTAAGCGGGCATCTTCTTGAACTTGCTTATCAAAGGTGCGCAGCGTAACCACATCATTAGACTGAATACTACTACTGACTGTATCCATTGACGTTTCTGTGCCTATCATCAAGCGCCAAGGTGCTTTTACAGCACGTTCAAATAATGGTAATGCTTCAAGCTTATCATCGGTAGCAAAGTTATCTTCAGATAAGGTGTTAGCGACCACATTACTCGGAACCTCAGTGTTGATGTCAGCGCCATAATGCAAGCCATAGCCATAGCCAAATAAAGGCGCGTAGTCTTTATCAAACACATTCACTTTGGTTTGTTGCGGGCGAGTCGGCCAAGAGAAAGATAATTTACCAGCAAAGTTCTCATTAACCTCGCCATTGGCTTGGCTCAGTAATACCTGAGCCACCCCGTCACCTTCAGTACCAGGAAGCCAAGCAGCCACAAATGCATCGGATGCATTTAACTCAGCATTGACCCACATTGGGCGGCCACTGATAAACACAGCTACCACAGGAATACCTTGGGCTTTAAGCGACTTTAGTAAGGCTAAATCACGTTTATCACCACGCTGATATTCAAGGTTATCAATATCACCATTGCCTTCGGCATAAGGCTCTTCACCAAATACCACAATCGCAACATCGGGCTTATTCGCAGCCTCAAATGCACCATCAACGCTTAACCAAGTTTGACCACCTGCAGCTTTAACCGTTTGCTCAATACCAGCATAAATTGAAGTTGCACCAGGAAAGTCTTCATTTAAGTTATCAGTGCCCTGCCAAGTAATACTCCAGCCACCCGATTGCTTACCGATGTTATCTGCAGCATCACCTGCCACTAAGATTTTGGCACTAGGCGAAATAGGTAAAATGTTATTATTGTTTTTCAGCAACACTAACGATTCTCGTACAGCTTGTCTGGCAACGTCGCGATGCTCTTTGGCACCAATTAACTCAGTTTTACCTGAAATGGCACGATTAGCAGGGCTTGGTTTTTCAAATAACCCAGCGCGGATTTTTACCCGTAAAATACGGCGCACCGCATCATCGATACGAGATTGCGCAATCACACCGTTTTTGACTTGGGCAATGGTATTTTCATACAAAGGCTTCCAAGCACTGGTTGGCACCATGTACACATCTAAACCAGCATTGACGGCCTGTGCGCAAGACTCATTGGTGCAACCTGCCACTTGTCCGTGACCATTCCAGTCACCAACCACAAAACCATCAAAGCCCATTTTGTCTTTTAATACATCGTTTAATAGATATTTATCACCATGAATTTTACTGCCATGCCAGCTATTAAAAGATGCCATCACCGTTTGTGCTCCTGCAGTTAAGCCGCCCACATAACCTTGGGCATGAATATCAAATAATTCCTGCTCAGTCGCTAGGTTATCGCCTTGATCGATACCTTTTTCAGTGCCGCCATCGCCAAGGAAATGCTTTACGGTTGAAATAACATGCTGGTCTGATAAAAAGTCTTCGCTAACGGCGCCCTGCAGGCCTTCAACAATTGAATGAGAGTATGACTTTACGATTTGTGGGTCTTCAGAATAACCTTCATAAGTACGACCCCAGCGGTCATCCCTTACAACGGCCACTGTTGGCGCAAATACCCAATCAATACCGGTTACCATGACTTCTTTGGCGGTAATGGCAGCTATTTGCTTAATTAACTCAGGATTATTGGCTGCGCCTAAACCGATATTGTGCGGGAATAAAGTCGCGCCAATCACATTGTTATGACCATGAACGGCATCTGTGCCCCACATAGTAGGTATCGCAATACCATCTACACTGTCATCCATCGACGCTTGATACATTTTTTCAGCAAGTTCAATCCAGTCTGATGGCGTGGCATGTTTATCATCATTTGGATAAGCACCGCCGCCATTTAAATAAGAGCCGAAACCGTATTTACGCATATCTTCCACAGTAATGTCGCGAATTTCAGGCTGGATCATTTGCGCGACTTTTTGCTCTAAGGTCATGGTCGCCATCAGCTTATCGATACGCGTTTCAAGGACAACATCTTTAGCAAATGGAATAGCAAGTGTTGGCCAAATATCAATATTGGTTGCCGCTGTTGCTTTTGTGATAGAAGCTTGTGCCACAGTTTCCGCTGCGCTAGTAACTTCGCTACTAGACTCTGGCGTTACGGGTTTGACTTCATCTTGACCACACGCACTTAAGCCAACCAACACCGCCAAAACCTGCGCGGGCAGCGTTAATCGCTTAAATGTATTCATTGAGTTTACTGTTCTCATAATCACGCCTTTTAAAATCGTTTTTTTATGTAATTTGTTTATGTAAGTTTTTTGATACAAATCATACAGTTCTAAAATCAAACGCTTTGTGGTCGTGTAGCCTTGCTACCCACTAAGCCGTAATAAGCAATAAATGCATAACAAATTAACGGCAATGCAAAAGCTAATTGGATACCTAAGCTGTCAGCCATAATGCCCTGCAGTAATGGCACTATCGCGCCGCCGACAATAGCCAGGCACAACACCCCTGAACCTTGGCTGGTATATTGCTTTAAATCTTGTAGCGCTAAACTAAAGATGGTTGGGAACATAATCGAGTTACATAAGCCCACTAATAATAAGGCCCACATCGCCGTGGTGCCTTCTGCAAACATGGCAACAGCGACTAATAGCACGGCACAAGTGGCATTAAAGGCCAGCACTTTGCCGGCTGAGATTTTTTGCATTACCAGTGCGCCAATAAAGCGCCCCACCATTGCGCCGCCAAAATAATAGGCAATGTAGTTAGCCGCTTCAGCTTCAGTAAAGCCGCCAATATCTGGCTGAGTTAAAAAATTAATTAAAAAGCTGCCAATACCCACTTCTGCGCCGACATAAACAAAAATACCCACAGCCCCTAAGACTAAATGAGGATACTTCCAAGCACTGCCGCTACTTGTCCCTGAGGTATTTGTTGGTTTAATCCCTAACACTGGTAATTTTAAAATCATAAAAATAACCGCTAACACACATAAGGCGCCCGCTAACATCAAGTAAGGCACCTGAACGGTGCTGGCATGATGTACTGCTTCAATGGCAGGATCACTATTGTGAGTTAAGCTACTTAAAATTAACCAACTGCCAAAAAATGGCGCCACTGTGGTACCAAGAGAATTAAAAGCTTGAGTCATGGTTAAACGTGATGATGCGGTTTCAGCAGGACCTAAAGCACTGACATAAGGATTGGCTGCAACCTGTAAAATGGTAATGCCTGACGCTAACACAAAAAATGCGCTTAAAAACATCCAGTAAGATGCATAACTTGCTGAAGGGTAGAACATTAAACAACCAACACAAGCAATAGCTAAGCCGGTAACAATCCCTTTTTGATAACCAATTTTTCCCACCAAATGCCCTGCGGGAATTGAGACAATAAAATAGGCGCCGAAGAAACAAAACTGCACCAACATTGCTTGGGTGTAGTTAAGTTCGAACATATCTTTCAGGTAAGGAATAAGAATATCATTGAGGCAAGTTAAAAAGCCCCACATAAAAAATAATGACGTTAATGCCACCAGCGCAAAACGAAAATTTCCTGTTTGATGAACATTGCCAATATCACTATTGATTGGTTCAGCAACCCCATTTGAAGGTGCACTAGCCATAACATTTCCTCATTTATTGTTATTTATTTTGGGTAAATGACTATCAATTAAATTAACATTTTCATTGATAGGCACACCAAAGATTGTGTAAATCAATTATTGACCTTTTGTTAATTAATCACTAACCTCGATGTAAGCGCTTTCATTTTTAACATACCGATAACGAATGTCAACGATTTTTCGCAGTAAAAATCGGATTTTAAACTGCTAAGCACACTGAGACTCGCACTTTTAAGTCACTCTGACCTAAACACGCGAAAAACTTATTAAGCGAATGAAAAATATGAAAATATCTTTACCATCAAATTCAAAAATGCACACAAAAGAGTTCACTTTTGGGGTGGCAACTGCTTCTTTTCAAATTGAAGGCGCCGCCGATACCCGCCTCCCTTGCATATGGGATACCTTCTGTGCAACGGCCGGTAAAATTCGTGATGGTTCAGACGGGAAACACGCTTGTGAGCATGTGGCATTATTCAAAGATGATGTGCAATTAATCGAATCTTTAGGCGTTGATGCCTACCGATTATCAATTTCTTGGCCACGAGTCATTAAGCAAGATGGTAGCCTCAATCAACAAGGTGTCGACTTTTATATCAACTTAATTGATGAGTTAAATAGCCGCGGTATAAAGGTTTACGCCACCTTGTATCATTGGGACTTACCGCAGCATATTGAAGATCAAGGTGGCTGGCTCAATCGTCAAACCGCATACTTATTTGCAGACTACGCAGATAAAATCACCCAAGCTTTAGGTGACAAAGTCTATTCTTACGCCACCTTAAATGAACCTTTTTGCAGTTCATACTTAGGTTATGAAGTGGGTGTTCATGCCCCAGGGCTTGCCAGCAAAGCATTTGGCCGTCAATCAGCCCATCACTTATTACTGGCCCATGGCTTGGCTTTAAAAGTCATTCAACAAAATTGTCCTAATGCATTAAACGGTATCGTGCTTAATTTCACCCCTTGCTATCCATTAACTGACACTGATGCCGATATAAAAGCCGCTCAAACCGCCGATGATTATTTTAACCAGTGGTATATGAAGCCAATAATGGACGGTGAATACCCTGCAATTATTCATGATTTTGATGATGCAGATAAACCTGACATTCAAGCAGGTGACATGGAGATTATTAAGCAGCCACTGGACTTCTTAGGGATTAACTTTTATACCCGCGCAGTTTATAGCGCTTGTGATAAAAATGAATTTGTTCAAGTTGATATGAAAGATGCCCCTAAAACCGATATAGGCTGGGAGATCTACCCAAGTGCATTTACTGACTTACTGACTAGTTTAAATAGTACATATACATTACCGCCTGTTTATATCACTGAAAATGGTGCCGCCATGGACGATAAAATTGTTAATAACCAAGTTGATGATTTAGATCGTCTTGAGTATTACCAAGCTCACTTAAACGCTGTAAATGATGCCATTAATCAAGGCGTTAATGTCGTCGGTTATTTCGCTTGGAGTTTAATGGATAACTTTGAATGGGCTGAAGGCTATTTAAAACGTTTTGGAATCGTGTATGTTGATTATCAAACTCAGCAGCGCACCATTAAAAGAAGTGGCTTAGCTTATCGCGACTTTATCAGTCAACGTCAATAAAGACTGTGGGTTAACTTTGCACCACATCTAAGTTAACTAGAACAATATTTAAAGCCGATAACTAAAAACAGCACAACCATAATAATGACCCGGAAGAGGTTCGCATGATTAGCGTTAAAGAAAAAATAGCCTATGGATTAGGTGATACCGCCAGCAATATTGTGTTTCAGACCGTAATGCTATTTTTAACTTTTTTCTATACTGATATTTTTGGCATTTCACCGGCCTTTGTCGGCACCATGTTCCTAGCAGTTAGGGTAATTGATGCGATTACCGATCCTTTGATGGGCGCCTTAACCGACAGAACCAATACCCGCTGGGGTAAGTTTAGGCCTTACTTACTGTGGTTTGCGCTACCCTTTGGATTAATCAGTGTGCTGGCTTTTACGACACCTGATTTAGCTGAAGAAGGCAAAATGATCTATGCCTTCGTCACTTACACTGCGTTAATGATGGTCTACACCGCCATTAACATTCCCTATTGCGCTTTGGGCGGAGTGTTAACTGCCGATCCTAAAGAGCGTGTGTCAGTACAATCTTATCGTTTTGTTTTTGCCATGCTAGGCGGATTAATGGTGTCAGGATTGACGCTACCATTAGTTGAGTTTTTCGGCCAAGGCGATCAAGCCAAAGGTTATCAGCTGACCATTGCCGCCATGAGTTTTCTTGGCGTGATCATGTTCTTACTGTGTTTTGTCGGCACCAAAGAGCGCTTACATCCTCCGCAAGATCAAAATTCGACGTTTAAAGCAGATTTCAAAAACCTATTAAAAAATGACCAATGGCGCGTGCTTTCTGTGGCAGCAATTTGCTTATTATCTGGCATGGTTTTAAAAACCAGTTTAGCGATTTATTACGTCAAGTATTACCTCAACTTACCAGACATGATCACCTGGTTTATTACTTTAGGCATGATTGGAAATATTTTCGGCTGTATTTTGGCGCAACCACTCGCTAAAAGAGTGTGTAAAGTAAAAGCCTATATCACCATTCAACTCATTGCCGCCATTTTATGCGTCGCCGCGTATTTTGTCTCAAGTGAGCAAGTGGAACTCGCCTTTGCGCTTTATATTCTATGGGGCTTTACCTTTAATATGGGTACCCCGCTACTATGGGCCAAAATGGCTGATGCGGTTGATTATGGCCAATTCAAAACTGGGGTAAGAATTACCGGGATGATTTATTCATCGGTTATTTTCTTCATCAAATTAGGGGTGGCAATTGGCGGTGCTGCTGCGGGTTGGTTACTGGCAATGTATGGCTATCAAGCTGATACTGAGTTAACTGAAACCACTAAACAGGGCATTTTAATTTCATTTACCTTATACCCTGCTATTGGCTCAATTATCGTGGCTGTGGTTATGCGCTGGTACACTCTTGATAATCAGGAAGTTGAAAGAGTGCATTTAGCCATCACTAAATAAATAGCTAAATAAGAAGTAGTTAACTAATTAGCTACTTCGAGATATTGAATATCGTTAACTGCTTCTCGATAATGATGAATACAAATATCAATATAAAATCCGTATTGCTGAAGGTTTAAGGCTTTATTGCCACATAAAATAAAGAATTAAGCACTAAGTGAAGGTTTTTTTTAGTGATTATGCTAAATAGTTCATGGTAGGCTAATCGCCGCTTAAATGATTATCTAATACGGAAAGCTTAAATAGGGATATATGGCAACAATATATGATGTATCTGTCTTGGCGGGTGTTTCACTTGCGACTGTGTCGCGAGTAATGAATAACAACACCAAAGTCAGCGACAAGACCAAACAAAAAGTATTAAGCGCAATGGAGCAATTGGGTTATCGACCTAACTCTATCGCGCAGTCATTAGCATCTAACCGCTCAAACAGTATTGGGGTGTTAGTGTCTCAATTAGATGGCCCCTATTACGGCCCTATGATGACCGAAATTGAAACAGCCCTCAGAACGGCCAATAAACACGTTATTATTGCCGCTGGTCATAGTGTCGAAACCCAAGAAAAAGAAGGCGTTGAGTTTTTAATGAGTCGCGGTTGTGATGCGTTAATTCTTGATGTTGAAGCTGTAGACGATGACTACCTTATAAAGCTTTGCCAAGGCCCAACGCCCATTGTATTAATTAACCGCTACATTGAAGAAATCAGTGATGCCTGCGTTTACTTAGATAATGAACTGGGTGGCTATTTAGCCACTAAACACATTCTCAGCCATGGACATAAAGCTATTGCTTATATCTCAGGCCCTAAATTTAAACTCGATGCCAAGGACCGCTTGCGTGGCCATCAACGGGCATTAACAGAATTTGATCTCAAGTTTGATGAGCAATTGTGCTTTGAGGGTGACTTTAAAGAGCACAGTGGCAGTTTGGCGATGGAACACTTACTGAGCGTCAATAAACCCTTTACTGCTGTGGTATGTGCCAATGACCAAATGGCCTCTGGTGCTATTGCTGTTTGTCTTGAACGCGGCATGAAGATCCCCCAAGACTTATCTTTTGTGGGTTACGATAATATTCCTTTCCCGCAATATATCTCCCCGAAGCTCACCACGGTTAATAACCCAATCCACGAAATGGGTAAAATGGCGGCATTTTGGGTATTAAAACATGTTTATAATACCAGCGCCAATGTAGAAAATACCTTTACTCCTCAGCTGGTGGTTAGAAACTCTGCGACAGCGCCAATCAAATAGATGATAACTAAAGCACAGCATATTAATTGTTATCAGTGGTGATATAGCCACTGATACAACTGGGTTATAACCCTCCTAGTACCCGCACACGCTAATCTTTTAAACCTATAAGTCAGCAATCCTCAATAGTAAGCTCATTAATCGTCAGCCCTATCGCTAATGCTGCCTGCCAAATACCGTTTTTATCGCTGCAATTGCGGCATTTTTTGAGCTTTTTAATTATCAATCTAGATTACTCTTTTTACTCTCTAACAGCCTAATTAACTGATAAAAATCCCCCCTAAAGCCAAGCTAAACACTGTTCACTAAAGCTGCAATTGTACGTTTTTAAGAATCAGCTTCCATTTATGGCAATAAACAGCTCCCCAAGCACATATTTTTACAAATTTATGTAAGCGCTATCACAAAAAATATTTTTATCTAACTATTTTAAAAAAGCAATAGAAACACAATTTACCAGATTAATAACAATAACTTACTGGAAACTCCTAACATTTTCACAAAAAAACACGGTTAATGAGTTGTAATCTTTATGCTAAATAATGTTGACGCTGTTAACAAATTAATCTAGTTTTATGTAAGCGCTTACATAGTGTTTTACACAAAGCCTTAACCAAGCGCTAACAAAATGATGAATAAAGAACGTTACGAATTAATCGTAACCCGAATAAAAAATCAGAGAGTAGTAGCCTGAATTCGAAGTCGAGGGGAGACTTAGATGAAACCTAGAACATTTAGAAAAACCAGAATTGCCACTAGCTTGTCGGTAGTACTGAGCGCAAGTACCATGATGCCAGCATTTGCAGCAGATGAAGTTGTTGCCGATGAAAACATCGAAGTACTTAAGGTCACTGGTATCCGTGGTAGCTTAATTAAATCGATGGATTTAAAACGCAGCTCTAACGGTGTTGTTGATGCAATTAACGCAGAAGATATTGGTAAGTTCCCGGACAGTAACTTAGCAGAGTCTTTACAACGTATTACTGGTGTATCAATTGACAGACAAAACGGTGAAGGTAGCCGTGTTTCTGTGCGTGGTTTTGGCGCCGACCAAAACTTAGTGATGCTCAATGGCCGTCAAATGCCTGTGACAACCGGTTCTCGTTCATTTGATTTTGCCAACATTGCCTCAGAAGCCATTAGCGCTGTTGAAGTTGAAAAAACTAGCCAAGCTAAAAACTCAACTGGTGGTATTGGCGCAACAATCAATGTTCTAACTCATCGCCCTTTAAGTTCTCCTGGTTTAAAAGCCAGTTTCGGCGTGAAAGCCGTAGATGATACTTCTACCGATGAAGGCTCTATCACGCCTGAACTTTCTGGTATTTACTCAAATACCTTTGCTGATGGCAAATTTGGTATTTCAATTTCAGCCAGTTATCAAGAACGTGAAAGTGGTAACCAGCAAGCCCAAGTGGGTACCGGCTGGCGCAGTTTCCCTGGTATTGTTGACCAAGATTGGGGTGGCAGTAATGCTGAGTGGGGCGGCGTACCAAAAGATGATAATCAAATAAACCGACCTGGTGAAGGCGATGTTTACTCGGTACCACAAACAACTGTGTACCGTTTTGAAGAGCAACAACGCGCTCGTACCAACGGTCAGTTAGTATTGCAGTACGAACCAATCGATTCTCTTCGTGCTACGTTAGATTACACTTACATGCAAAACGATATCGATACTCAATCACATGATGTTTCGGCATGGTTTAACTTTGTTCCAACGCAAGAAAGTACTTGGTCTGATGGGCCAGTATCTTCACCACTGGTTTATTCTGAAATCTATCCTGATGGCGGCGCTGATTTATCTATGGCGGCGGGCGATTATGGCACCCGTGATGAAAGTGGTTCAATTGGCTTTAACTTAGAGTGGGATGCAACTGATAACTTATTCTTATCACTTGATTACCATAGCTCTGAAGCTGAGCGTTCACCGAACAATAAAAACGGTAGTAGTAGTAACTTAAGTACAGCAGCATTTATTCGTACTAGTGCGGCAACTGACTTTACTGGTGATGTGCCTGTGCTTGCTGTTGGTGGTGGTAATCAAGTTCGCCCAGAAGACATGCGCGTAACTGGTTCGGTATTTGGTAATGCTCGTAACAAGTCTGAAATCGAGCAACTACAAATTAATGGTACTTACATCTTTGAAGAAGCCGGTAGCATTGACTTTGGTATTGCAGCAACTGACGTAAACAACCATTCGCAATCCGTAAACGTACAACGTAATGACTGGGGTGGCGTTGGCGCTGAAGGTGACTTTGACCCAGCTTGGTTCCCAGCAGGCAGCGTGCAAGATAAATTTGACGGTTCACAAGGTGACTTCTCAGATTATCAAGGTTCAGCATCTATTGACCCACAAGATGTGATTTTCTTATGGGACTTTGAAGCAGTTCGTGCCCGCGCTGCTGAATTATATGGTTCTACTGCTGTTGGTGATTGTGGTAATGGTTTCTGCCCATCAACAGATTACGCCAGCGATACCGACCGCTTTACTCAAGAAGAGTCTCAATCAGCTTATATCCAATATAACTACGAAGGCGATATCGGTGACATGCCATTTGATGTGCACGTGGGTGTACGTTATGAGCAAACAGATGTTGAATCAAAATCTGCTGTTTCATCATATGATGAAGCAACTTGGATAGCAGAAACTGAAATTGCTTTACAAAGTACTGCTGCAGATAGCCGCGTATTCCAAACCCAAACGGGTGAATATGATTACTTCTTACCCAGCTTTAACTTCAATATTGAAGTGGTAGAAGATGTCATGTTACGTGCGGCGTACAGTGAAACAATTGGTCGCCCTGATTATACCTCGATTCAAGGTGGTACCACAGTTGGTACACTTGCAAACCGTGGCGGTGGTAGCGGCTCTACAGGTAACCCAAGCTTATTACCGTTAGAGTCTGAAAATATCGATTTTTCTGCAGAATGGTACTACGACAATGCCAGTTATGTCTCGGTTGGTTACTTCAGAAAAGATGTGACTAACTTCATCGATAACAACGCGATTAACTCTGATATTTACAATATTCCTGATCCATCAAATGGGGTATACGTTCAAGAAGCGATTGCTGCAGGGGCAACAACAGCAATTGAACAACGTCAATGGATTTATGACAACTATGGCGCAACAGATCCAAACGTTACGATAAATCCTGATAACGGCAATATTGAAATCACCGGTAACCCTGGTGACCCAAGTGTGAACTTCGTTCTGACATCACCAACTAACAGCAGTGAAAGCTCTGTAATTGATGGTTGGGAATTTGCAGTACAGCACTTCTTTGGTGAGTCAGGCTTTGGTTTACAAGCTAACTACACCTTAGTTAATGCCGGTGATGATTATGATAATACTAACTTAGGTCGCCCTGACAGTGTCTCTCGTGCAGCTGATGCGCCACAAAACGTATTAACGAATATCAGTGATACTGCCAACATTGTTGCTATGTATGAAGACTATGGTTTCTCAGCACGTTTAGCGTGGAACTGGCGTGATGAGTTCTTAAACTCTACCGGCAATGATACTGGTGCTAACCCCACTTATACTGAAGAATACTCACAACTTGATTTTAATATCGGTTATGACATTGCGGCAGTAGAAGGCTTAACCGTGTTCTTCGAAGGTCTTAATATTACCAACGAAAACACCCGTACCCATGGTCGTTCGTACACAGAAGTACTTAACTACACCCAAACTGGGGCACGTTATAGCTTAGGTGCGCGTTACACATTCTAATGTGTATGTAAATCTATCAAAAAGTAAGGTCGTTTGAGGTGACCCCATGGTCACCTCTTTTTTTAAGCTACATCCATTAGCAACAAGGACGTTGCACTTTTTTATCAAACTACTGAATACAGATTTCACTAACTATCCCTTGTAAGTGACTGAAAATTATTCGATGCTGTTTAAGTTAACAACTAAGCCTTAAAGATATTAATAAAAACAATAGGCCCTTTTATGGAACAAGCGATAAATCATATAGTCATTGTCGGTGGCGGCACTGCAGGTTGGATTACAGCAGGTATTCTGGCTGCTGAACATAATGCTGATAATGGCAAACTATCGCCCTCTCCCAAGCTCAACATTACCCTGATAGAATCCCCTGATGTTGCCACGATTGGCGTTGGCGAAGGCACTTGGCCTTCAATGCGCACCACCTTAAAAAAAATCGGTATCAGTGAAACAGAATTTTTAATCAGTTGCGATGCCAGCTTCAAGCAAGGTTCACGGTTTATTAATTGGACCCATTCGCTGACTGAAAACCACAGCAATAACCCAAACAATAGTCCAAGCAATAGTCCAAGCAATAAAAGCAGCGATCATTATCTACACCCGTTTAGCCTGCCGATGGGCACTAACGAAATTGATTTATGCCCCTATTGGTTACCCCACCGTGACCAAGTCAGCTTTGCTGATGCTGTCGGTCAGCAAAACCAACTGAGTCAGCTATTTTTAGCGCCTAAGCAAATCACCACTGCTGAGTATCAATTTCAAAATAATTACGGTTACCATTTAAACGCCGGTAAATTTAGTCAACTGCTACAAAAGCATTGCACTGAAAAACTCGGCGTCAGCCATATACGCGATCACGTCACGGCTATTCATAAAAAAGACAACGGCGACATTGGCTATTTAGCCACTAAACACTCAGGTGAAATTGCAGCTGACTTATTTGTTGATTGCACTGGGGTGAAATCATTACTTTTGGGCGAGCAACTTGAAGTGCCATTCATTTGCCAAAAGGCAGTGTTATTTAATGACTCAGCCCTAGCGGTACAAGTCCCCTACCCTGAGCCTGAAACAGATATCGCTTCATGTACCCATTCAACCGCGCAAACTAATGGCTGGATTTGGGATATCGGCTTACCCACACGCCGCGGTGTTGGACATGTGTACTCGTCGAGTCATACAACGCAAGCTGAGGCGGAGCAACAACTGATCGATTATCTAAAACCGACCGCGGGGTTAGATGTTGATAATCTCAACATTAGAGCGCTTTCCATCGCCCCAGGTCATAGGCAGGTGTGCTGGAAAAACAACTGTATGGCTATTGGTATGGCTTCAGGCTTTATTGAGCCCTTAGAGGCATCGGCATTAGCCTTAGTTGAATGGAGCGCTAATACCCTTGCGCAGCAACTCCCTGCTAACCGTCAGGTGATGGATATTGTATCGGCTAGAGTGAATAAGCGTTTTCAGCAACATTGGCAACAAATTATCGAGTTTTTGAAATTGCATTATGTGCTGAGTAAACGCAGTGACAGTGACTATTGGCATGATCATCGTGAATCATCCACCATTCCTGATAGCTTGCAAGAGCAGTTACAACTATGGCAGACCCAGCCTCCAAGCCGTCATGACATTCAACATACTGATGTGCTGTTTCCGGCTGCGAGCTTTCAATTTGTGCTTTACGGAATGGGCTTTGAAACCCAGATGCCAAACCAATTAAAACCTTCTTTACAAAATAGAGCTCAGCAATTATTTGCCGACAATATCAAACGTACCCAAGGTTTAAAGCAAGTATTACCGAGTAATCGAGAATTACTTAATAAAATCCAACAATATGGGTTATCTCGTATTTAGCACCCAACCCATTGATAAATTATAACGACAACATAAACAGCAATGACTGTACTTGATTAGGATGTCAGCATGAACAAACCAGTATTACTCAATAGCGTCGACCACAAAGATTTGAAAATCATCACTGAGCGCTCAGCAAAGTACGGTGATAATTTATGGTACACGGTAACTTTCCCGTTAGAATTTCGCAGTGTGCAGGCTAATTATCCGATCTTTTTTCAAAAAGACAGCCAAACGGGTCAATTCTATTCGGTGGCGTTATTTGGCTTCCAACACAAAGAAAACCTGTTCTTACAAGATGGTAAATGGAATGCATCATATATCCCACTAACCGTGCGTCGTCAGCCATTTCTAATTGGTCAACAAAAAGTGACTGAAGATGGCGTTGAGCAGGTGCAACGAGTGATCCACCTCGAGCCTAACCACCCTCGGATCAATGAAACTGAAGGCGAAGCCTTATTTTTCCCTTATGGTGGTAATACCCCCTATTTAGATGAAGTAGGCGATATGCTTGAGGCGATTCACCATGGTTTAAGTGACAGTAAACAGTTCATCGATACCTTAATCAAATTAGAATTACTGGAGTCTTTCACCCTAGATGTGCAATTAGATAATGGTGAAAAACATCAAATGATTGGTTTTTATACCATTAATGAAGACACCTTAGCGGGGTTATCAGCAGAAGTGCTTGGCGAGTTGCATCAACATGGCTATCTCAATGCCATCTATATGGCGCTGGCATCACAATCTAATATCAGACAATTACTTAATTTCAAAAATGCCCAAAACAGCTAAATCTCATTAAATTGGATTTACAACAAAAATTAAGTTCTTGATAGGATGTAAGGTAATGAGCATGGCACTAAATCAGACAGCAAAGCAGACGGTAAAAGTCATAGATGATTGTCCATTAGAAGATATTCAAGCTGTGATTGAGGCAATGAATATTGAAAACACCGTTCAGCCCGTTATCTTTAAAGGTGCTTGCCGCCATTGGCCGCTGGTTCAGGCAGGTTTAGATTCTGCTAAATCAGCCGCTGACTACCTGTTGTCTTTTTATCAAGAAACGCCGGTTACTGCCTATTATGTTGCGCCTGAACATAAAGGCAGAGTTTTTTATAATGAGCAGGTCAATGGCTTTAATTACCAAGCCAGCCAGCTCAACTTAAGACAAGTGATTGATAAGTTATTTGCCCACCAAGATGATCAATTGCCGCCAAGTATTTATATGGGCTCCACCGAGATAAACCATTTTTTGCCCGGACTTGCGGCTGAAAATAGCGTTAATATCGACCCCATAAAACCACTCACCAGTGTCTGGCTTGGTAATCAATCTCGCATCGCTGCCCACTTTGATTTTCCACAAAACCTCGCTTGTAATGTTGCCGGAAAACGCACCTTTACTCTTTTCCCACCTGAACAGGTGGCCAATTTATATATTGGCCCGATGGAGTTTGCCCCCGGCGGACAAGAAATTAGCATGGTGGACTTCGATAATCCTGACTTTGAGCGTTTCCCTAAATTTACCCACGCATTAGCGGCCTCACAAACCGCTGAATTAGAAGCTGGTGACGTACTCTATGTTCCAAGTATGTGGTGGCACCATGTGGCGGGTAATCAAGCCTTTAATGTGCTTATTACCCACTGGTGGCGTGACAGTCCAGGTTATTTAGGTAGACCCAATAATGCCCTAGCCTTGGCGATGCTGAGTTTACGCTCATTACCAAAAGCGCAGCGCCAAGCATGGAAAGCCATGTTTGAGCATTATGTTTTTGACCATGATGACGACGATGTAGCGCACATCCCTAAAGAGGCTCAAGGGATGCAAACCAAACCGCTAGATGAGCTCAATGCACGTAAATTAAGAGCTGATTTAATCAATAAATTAAAACGCTAACCGCTTTTGCCAAGCAACTTATTTTAGCAAATACGTCTTTAATATCATGATATTACAAGCAAATACAGTTTAAGGAATGCCAATGAACATACCAAATAAACCCATTAAAAAGGTCGTCATCGCCGGTGGCGGCACCGCAGGTTGGATGACAGCTGCGGCATTAACTAAGTTATTAGGTAAAAACCTTGAAGTAGTATTAGTTGAGTCTGATGAAATCGGTACTGTGGGTGTCGGTGAAGCAACCATCCCAACACTGCATATTTTTCATCGCTTATTAGGCATTAAAGAACAAGATGTCATGGCGGCCACCAATGCTACCTTTAAACTGGGCATTTCTTTTGAAAACTGGCATGACGTCGGCAAAGATTATATTCACTCATTTGGTTTTTTAGGCAAAGATTGCTGGGCTTGTGGCTTTCAACATTTTTGGCTTAAGGGTCAGCAACGTGGGCTAGTCAGTGAAATTGGTGATTATTGCACCGAACATTTGGCCGCCCGCGAAGGTCGATTTGCCGTGTTACCTAATCAAGATTACAACCATGCCTATCATATGGATGCCAGCTTATACGCCAAGTTCTTGCGGGTTATTGCAGAGCAGCACGGTATTAAGCGTATTGAAGGCAAAATATCAGCGGTACAGCAGCACCATGATAATGGCCATATCAGCGCGTTAACACTGATGTCAGGTGAAGTGATTGAAGGTGACTTATTTATTGATTGTACCGGCTTTAAGGCCTTATTAATCGAGCAAACCCTTAATGCAGGTTTTGATGACTGGAGCCATTGGTTACCTTGTGATAGCGCCATTGCGGTGCAAACAAAAACCACCAGCAAGCCCATTCCCTATACTCGTTCAATTGCCCGAGAATCCGGCTGGCAGTGGCGCATCCCGCTACAAAGCCGCACTGGCAACGGTATTGTGTTTTGCAGTAAATACATCAGTGATGATGAAGCTAAAGCCACCTTAATGGAAAACATTGAAGGTGAACCATTAACTGAACCACGAGTGATAAAGTTCCGCACCGGTAGTCGCCGTAAAACCTGGGATAAAAACTGTGTCGCTATTGGTCTTTCTTCTGGCTTTTTAGAGCCTCTAGAGTCCACCAGCATTCATTTAATTCAGCGCGGTATTGTACGTTTACTGCAAATGTTCCCTTCACAAGGCATTGTTGAAGAAGATATCAATGAGTTTAACCAACAGACTCGCACAGAAACCGAGAATATTCGTGACTTCATTATCTTGCATTATAAAGTCACTGACAGAGTCGATACACGTTTTTGGCGTCATTGTAAGAGCATGGACGTACCTGCCTCATTGCAACATCGTATCGATATGTTTGATGCTTCAGGTAAAGTCTACAAACACGGTAATGAGTTATTTGGTGAAAGCTCTTGGATACAAGTAATGATGGGCCAAGGTCTAGCGCCGAAACAATATCACCCGATTGTGGATATGATGGAAGATGCAGAACTTGAAAGCTTCTTAGGCAATATCAAAGCAAAAGTGAAACACAAAGTGGCTAATTTGCCTGATCATTATGAGTTTGTGCAGCATTACTGCAAATCAAAAATGCTTTAACTCATTCTAATCGCTTGATAGGTATAGATAACGGATCCGCATATTATGGTCGATGTAACATCAGCAGCACCTAAGTCAGATAAACATATGCCAGATAAACATAAGCCGGCTGGCAGCAATAACTTAAATGCTATGGTGCTGGTCAAAAAGCCCATCAAGCCACAAGTGGTTTATATCGGTGAGTTAAAAACACCGGTGATTGTGATTGATGACTTTACTGCTGATGTATCTGAGCTTCAGGCCTGTGCCAGTCAAATCGATTTCAATCTCGATATGGGGTCTTACTACCCTGGTGTGCGGGCAAAATTACCTAAAGACTATGTTATTGAAGTGCTTAATCATATATTCCAGCTAATTTATGATGTGTACAAGGTGCCAACCAATTTACGAATTAAGCCTCAAGCGACCTATTTTTCGTTAATTAACCGTCAGCCAGAAAGCTTAACCACCTTGCAGCGGATCCCCCACTTTGATACCCCTGCGCCCTACTATTTTGCCATTTTACAATATTTGAACGACCAGCCCCACGGCGCCACGGCGTTTTTTAAACATAAACCCAGTGGTTTTGAACGTATTACTCAACAAAACATGCAGCAATATTTTAATGCTGCCGAGCCCTATTTACAGCAAATAGCCCCTAAACCTGCCAAGTATTTTGTTGAAAGTAACGCCTATTATCAGCAACATCATCAAATTGAATACAAGCAACACCGTTTGGTGATTTACCCCGGTAACCTATTACACTCGACCTTGGTAAACCTTGATACTGACATTGACAGTAATCCTGATACTGGTCGGCTAACCGCCAATATTTTTATCAATATTGAATAATATCTACAGTAATTATCCGCCAAGTCAGTGATTGAACAAGCCGTATGCCTTAATACCTAACAAACTAACATTGTACAAACGAGTACATGACTAAAACATTAATAGCAAAAGCCAATCCAGCAAGGAGCCTGTGATGACACCGAAAACACCAACAGCTATGAAAGGGCTTACAAAAAAGGTTCAGCTAGCGTTAACACTTACTGCGGCTGCAACAAGCCTTATCAGTGTTTCAACAAATGTTGTTGCATCTTCGGTGAATGCCTCATCACAGTCTCAAGCTTCATCACAAACTCATGCCTTATCGGTTTTATCAATAAGTGAACAACAACGCTTACAACATCGTTTGTCCAATGTAGAAGCTGAAATTGAGCGCCTTTTACCGCAGCTTACTTTAGAAGAAAAAGTTTCACTGGTGCACGCTGGCGGTAAATTTCATATCCCTGCTATTGAGCGATTAAATATTCATGAAATGTGGATGTCAGATGGCCCCCATGGTGTCCGTTATGAAATCGACCGAAACTCATGGGCGCCTGCTGGCTGGACCAATGACTACTCCACTTACTTGCCGCCATTAACCGCTGTTGCAGCAAGTTGGGACCCGCACATGGCAAGCTTACACGGCAATGTTTTAGGCGCCGAAGCCCGTCATCGCAACAAAGATTTAATCCTCGGCCCTGGGGTTAATTTAGCCCGTTTACCTTTGTATGGGCGTAACTTTGAATACATGGGTGAAGACCCCTTTTTGGCAGCCGCACTAGTAGTGCCAACCGTTAAAGCCATTCAAGCCAATGATGTAGGCGCCACTGCCAAGCATTATGCCCTTAACACGCAAGAGTTAAACCGCACAGGCGTTAACGCCATACCCGATGAGCGTACCTTACGAGAAGTGTATTTACCGGCATTTGAAGCCGCAGTAAAGCTCGCTAATGTGCACGCGATTATGGGCGCTTATAATGAATTTCGTGGTACTAATGCTAATCAAAGTAAGCATCTCATTAAAACCATTTTAAAAGGTGAATGGGGCTACGAAGGCGTGCTTCTCACAGATTGGAATGTTGATATCAATACCTATGACGCCGCCATGAATGGCCTTGATATCGAAATGGGTACTGACGTAGCCAGTTACGATGAATACTTTTTAGCAAAGCCGCTATTAGAGATGATCAAAGCGGGCAAAGTGCCTGAGGCTGAATTAGACGATAAGGTTCGCCGTATTCTAAGAGTTCAGCTCAGTATCGGTATGATGGATAAACAACGTTTATCAGGCGAGCGCAATACCCAGGCCCATCGTGATGATGCAAAAACCATTGCCACCAACGGTGTTGTCCTATTAAAGAATGATAATCGCGTATTGCCACTGGATAGCAACAAGGTAACAAACATTCTGGTTTTAGGCCCTAATGCCGATAAGCGTCATGGTTTCGGTGGCGGCTCATCAGAAGTCAAAGCCCTATATGAAATAAGCCCACTTGATGGTCTTAAAGCTAAGTTTGAGCAAGCAGGAAGCAAGGTAAAGATTGAACATATGCGCCCTGCCAGTAGTCAATTTATGCCCATTCCCAATGATTACCTCACCACACGACATTGGACTGGCACGCCGTCATGGCAGATTAATTACTTTACCGATACCAAGATGGAGCAATTAAGCAGTGAATCATGGATTGCAGACCCACAGTTTGATTCCAAGGGCAAAGCGCAAATCATCGAAATCAAAGCTAACATTAAGCCAATGGAAACGGGCAACCATACCTTAAAGATTAAAGGTAGCGGCACAGTATCGTTAACCATTAATGATAACCGCTTAGTCAGCAGTACTCAGGTCACTGATGCAAAAGTGTTAAGCCAAGATATCAAGCTAACCGCAGATGAAACCTATGCATTTAGCCTAACTTATCAAGGTGATGAAACCGTCACTTTAGGCTGGGAAACACCTAACAACTTATATAACACAGAAAAAGAATATCTCGCCGCAGCGAAAAACGCTGATGCAGTAGTTTATTTTGGTGGTTTGAGCCATGCTGATGATCGTGAATCTATTGATCGCCCTGATATGAAGTTGCCAGGTCAACAAGATGAAATTATCGCTAAGCTATTAACAGCTAACCCAAATACCGTGGTATTTATGATTGGAGGCTCAGCGGTAGAAATGCCATGGGCAGATGATGCCAATGCTGTGTTATGGGGCTGGTATGGCGGTATGGAAGCTGGACATGCTTACGCTGACATCCTATTTGGTGATGAAAACCCCAGCGGAAAGATGCCGATAACATTACCGAAAAAACTCGCTGATACCGCGCCAATTGCCCTAAATGATTATAACGAAAAGGAATCACGTTATAGCGAAGGTGTATTTATTGGTTATCGCTGGTTCGAGCAACAAAATATCACCCCACAATTTCCTTTTGGCCACGGTCTATCCTATAGCGATTTCACCTACTCAGACATTCAACTTTCAACTGATAATATCAAAGCTGATGACACGATTACTGTTACTGCAACAATAACCAATAGCAGTAACATCGCTGGCGCTGAAGTGACTCAGTTATATTTGCATGATCTTAACGCCAGTGTCCCGCGACCTGCCAAAGAGTTAAAAGGCTTTAATAAAGTGTGGCTCAAAGCCGGTGAAAGCAAACAAGTGAGTTTCAACTTAACCACACGAGACTTATCTTTTTGGGATGTAAAATCCAATGATTGGCTCGCTGAAACCGGTGAATTTGAAGTGATGATTGGCGCGTCTGTCGCTGATATAAAGTTGCGTAAAAAGTTTACCTACACGCAGTAGCAAGCTGAATTAAATAACGACAACTGATAGATATAAAGGGTGAGCAAATAGTTATATATAGTAACTTAAAGAGTGTATATTGTGTATTAAGGCAGAGAAATCTGCCTTTTTCTTGCTCGATACACAGCATAGGACTATAGTGTATTATATGTTTAATATGTACACGGAAGGTTAGTTTGTCATCAGTAAAAGTTAGAGCAACGATTGTAGAGGACAATACGGGCATCAAAAGCCAACTGCCTATCTTGCTAACTGAGCAAGGAGAGTTAAGTACGGTCACAGACTACCTACTCAAGCTAGAGGCAGACGGTGTGAGTAACTCCGTCATGAATGGGTTTATTCAAGCGGTGTCCTTGTTGCTGGATTATATGGAAGCAAATAGAGGATTGTTTGACGATCCGAAGTTGCTCTTTCAGACCTTTTCTAAGCGGTTGTATACAGGAACGATTGGTGAGGATGGACTTGACCCATCAGGTTTGTATTGGGTGCCAAGCTCAACCAGTAACGTGAATAAGCACATTCACCGATTGACGGCATTCACCGATTGGTTAGCAAAAAAGCAAGGCACTGCGTCGATGAACCCTTTGCGCGATGCTACCCCTCATGAGCAACGATTGAATTACGCTGCATGGTATCGAAAAAACCAAAATGATTTCCTTGGTCATATTGAAGATAAGACCGTCAACAAAACCATCCGTAAAGCGCGAACTATTAAGGGACGCACACCGCTCACTAAAACCGAGGATGATGCTATCGCCTTTCCTGAAAAGCATTGGGAAGATTTTTATATGAACGGTATTGGTGGCGCAAGCGACCCACGAGTGGCACTCAGGGATAAGCTAATACTCCTTCTCATGCACGGTGGCGGGCTACGCGAAAGTGAAGCTTTAACGCTTTGGGTGACAGACGTGTTTGAAGACCCCTATAACCCAGATAGTGCTATCGTTCGAATTTACAACGAAATTGACGGTAAAGCGCCTAGTGACCCTGAAGTTCGTTCTAAAAATAAAAATAGAGAGACGTACTTAAAAGAAAAGTATGCGCGTATCCCTCGCCAGCGCATGAAAGGCACAGCACATCTTGGTTGGAAAAACCGTGTGGTTGACCATAAAGACAATTACATACAGGTTCAGTGGTTCCCAACCGACTACGGCAAAGTGTTTATGTCACTTTGGAAAAACTATCAAAAGTACCGCGCCAGCATCGACTGTCACCACCCTTATGCGTTTATTTCTTTTCATCACAGCGCCTTCGGCAACCCTTACACCATCAACGCTTTCCATGATAACTACGCCAACGGCTTGAAACGCATTGGTTTGGAGCAAAGCAAGGTTGAAGGTAAAGACCCTCACGGGCATCGCCATAATTACGGTAGACGATTAGAACGCTCAGGGTTGAACCCGTTGGTGATTCGACGCTGTATGCACCATAAGTCCCTCGATTCACAAATCCCCTACACAGGCAAAGGTCAGCAGGAAATCTCTGATGAACTGACCCAAGCGACACTGCAACTGGCAAACCCTGAATCCAAAGTCAAAGCGCTCGACTGGAAAGCACTGGTTGAGCATGGCTTTGATGACATCGACCCACAGGGGTACTTCACAGGAAAACATCCAAAATTGAGAGGTAAGTAATGGCGACAAAAGGCAAAAAATATGACGGGCGCACATCGGATTCAACCTTCTCTTGGATGCTCACTACGCTCGGTGCAGAATGGCAACAATGGCAGGAGTTGGCAGCGGAGTGGATGAAGACACAAACCACTACTATTGGCCCTAAACTATGGTCGCTGACACGCTTTTTTGAGTCTTATATTGCTAAATGTGCACCTTATGCAATTAGTAATCTAGATTTATTTTTCAATGGTTATGAAGGACATTTATGTTCTAGTGAAGAGCTGGAGAGACTGGGTAAAAATACGCTCAATGACCCAAAGAAAATCCAAGCGAGTGTAAATATTCCTGCTGACTTCATCGATTTTGTTATTGAACATCATTGTTCTGTCGAGGATGATAATGGCAACCTAGTACCTGCGTTTCAAAACCCACTCAGTAAAATTAAAAGACAAGTTTTACATAGTGAAACCGTCCGTAATCCTTTGCCGTATCGCTACATTCAAAACCTGCGCCAAATCATCTGTCCGTTGCCTGATAAAACTGAACTGACCGTCATTGAGCAAAACCTCAAGGACGATGAGTCTCTGCTTCCTGCCTATCACTATCGCCACTTCAAGCACTGGACATGGGCGCAGCAGCAAACAGGACAAGGAACTTCTGGCGGTGACTGGTTTGAAGTCGAGCCAGATCTGATTGATGCGTCCGACCCTGATTGTGTGTGGCGCACCAAAGAGGTGACTCGCCATATTAAAGGAGAGGGGAATAAGAAAATCACCGTCCATCAAATCTGGTCGCCTGTCAAAGCGATGGTGATTTTCATGAAACTCCACCTGCCGCTTCGTACCTATCAGGTGCGGATACTCGATAGTGGCGAAGCCGATACGTGGCGTTATGAAAACGGTCAATGGGTAGTGAACACCCAACATGACTTCGCACTTGGCAGCGAAAAGCGCCCGTTCGGAAAAGGCATCTTCCGCCGTATTCACGACACCATGACTGGGCTGTATTCTACAGGCTTGTATATCAACACCAATAAGACTGCGGATCAAAACAAAGATGAGCTAGAGCGTGGTTATATCATCCCTTGGCAAAACGAGGAAGTGTTGTATTGGCTGGAAAAACTGCGTAACTGGCAAGAAAAATACAACCCGATTACAAAACCTACCGATTGCACCACACTGCTGAGAAAACACACGGGTAATAAAAAGTCGAACAAACAGCTAGAAAGCATGGCCGAGATTGCCTTTCTGTTTCGTGATGCATCAGCCAAAGGCAAAGATAAATATAAACCAATATCAGACGCACCTGTAGCGCCTTTCTGGTATCAACTCCTATTGACGCTAGAAAACCAACTCGCAGAGCAAGGCAACACCCTTGATAATGGTGAGCGCTTAAAACTGATTATGGATTACCCTGAAGGCACTAATGAGAGTGATAAATATTCCACACTCTTTCCTTTACACAGCTTACGAGTCTCACTCATCACGGCGTATACAATGGATACGCAACTACCATTGCCTGTCATTTCTAAGCTATTGGCGGGGCATACACGCCTGTTGATGACTATCTACTACAACAAAATTACCCCGTCCGTGATGGCAGAGAAAATGGATGAAGCGCATGGTGAGTTGGATGCGAAATCCAAACAATCAGTGCGCAACTTCCTTAAAGATGCTTCGATGGAGCAAATCCAATGCAAGATGGTGTATCGCAGTGATGATAGCATTCAAGCGGCACTGGTTAATCGCAATCCGATAGGCTGGGAAGAACGCTCGTGTGGGATGTGTCTGGTTGGAGGCAACACCGTGAAATCGGATGAAGTCAGTACCATTGGCGGGTGCTGGAACGGTGGAGAGTTGGTTCGAGGTGCAAAAGTCGCTTTCAACCGTGTTTACGGCAGCGTACCCCACGGCGCTGAAAACTGTATTCGCTGTCGCTGGTTCATTACCGAGGCACGATACCTGCCTGCGCTTAATGCCCACTTCAACCAACTGAGCTACAAAGCGCATCAGGCCGCGAACTTATCCGTGGAAATTGAGGGGGAACTGGAAGCCCTAAAAGACGAACAATTCTTCTGTGAAGAGCAAGGCAAGCCGTTTATCAAGCACGATGAACTGCAAGCCCTACAACGCCGCTATGAAAAACAACAAGTCGAAGCGGATGAATATGCCAAAGACTGGATAGCCTGCTTTGAATTAATTAACAAAATCATTCGTGTCGAAGAAGCCAGGAATGAGGATGACGCCAAAGATAAGCTGATTGCGGTTGGCTCTGAGCAAGATGTCAGCCATGCCTTGAAGTTTATCGAAACCGACTCAGAGTTACTGCACCTATCTTTGCTTTGTGATGACGCGGAGTTCTACCCTGATTTGCAGGACGAATTGCGTAAAACCCCTGCCATAGAAAAGCGCTCACGCAAGCTCAGTCGTGTACTGATGAAAAAAGGCTTCGAGCCGATTTTCATGGAAATGGACGACAAACAACAGCTCATCGCCGCCAATGCTATGCTGCGCCAAATGGCGAAAATTGCTGACCCTGACGACAAGCTCGAAGGTTACCGTAAGGTGGCGAGCTACATAGAAGCGGGTGAATACCTGACTGATAACAAGCTGTTCTCTGAGGGCATTCATGCTCTGACTGATAAAGCCATTAATCTAGATGGCATCGCACTACCGAACTTATTGGAGGACTAATGGAACTCGATATTGATGTTATTCTGGCTGACTTAAAAGAAGGTAAAGTGCCTCGCACGCAACAAAACCTCGATAAGCTCAACGACACGCTGAAAGCCTATGCAGAATCAGGTCAGCGTGACTTCTCCATTACGCAAATTGGGCGGGTGTCTGTCGAAAATGGCGGGGTGGCGTATGAGGCGTTGCGTGCTACCCGTAACAAGCACTACCGAACACTCATCGAAGCATGGGCGGCAAAGTACAATACCAATACCAAAAAACCGTTATCCAACACCTCACGGTCTAAATCCATCCCTGCGGATAATAAACTACTAGAGCGCATCCCAGACCCTGCGGTACGCGCCTTGTTTGGTCAAATTATTGCGGAGCGTAACCGTTACCGCAAAGAGGTTAATTTGCTCAAGCAACACGCCAATATTACCATCGACAAACGCCCTGTGCGCCAGTTTGACACCACCGCAGAGCCAAGTGTTGAAGTGCTGCCATCCCTATCAGGCGTACTCACCGAATCAGAGAAAAAAGCCTTAGCGTATGCCATTTCGGATGAATGTATGGAAAAGAACAATTGGCAAACTACTCAGGCGGGTCAGGTAAAAGACATGGAACTCAACAGTGAAGTATTCCCTAGAGGCTTTGTCACAGGGCTTCGAAAGCTACTGGGTGAGGTAGATGACTAATGGCAAGTGGGCAGCAGAAAGCGCAACAAAACCTTGAGGCATTTGAGGTCTGGAAAGCCACACAGATGGACGATGACTTTAAACAAATCGTGTTCAGAGGTCAGCTTAATCGAATCGAAGTAGCAAAAGGAATTGGTTGTGGCAAATCGGCGTTAAACCAAAATCCTGCCCTCAAGAAAGCACTCAAAGCCTTAGAAGATGAGTTGCGCGGTAAAGGTGTCCTGCCACCGTTGACCGACGCTGCCAAGAAGAATGAGGGCAAACCTCAAGCCTATGACAACACAGCAAATCGAAAGCTTCTCGATTCAAAGCGGGTGTCGTCATTAGAAGCTGAGAACATTGAATTGAAAGCCAAGGTCAAGGAGCTTGAAAAGCGACTTGAGCGCTTTGGTGAGCTATCTGAAACTTTATCCGAAATGGGGTTGATGCCACGATGAATACCGCTTTGCATGAAGACCAAATGCGTGTAACCAGTATCCCTTATCGCTCGACCAAGATGGTGATATTCAGCGGTGTACCGCTGGCGAAAGACTCTTACAAAACCAATAGTGGGAAGTATTACGTCACCATCAAAGCCGACCCAGATAGCATCCCTGTGCTTCCAACGCTGGGTCAGCATTGGTCAGTCAGAGGTGCTCGACAGATAGAAAATATGGAGATGGGTGATTATGTAATGCAGCAGCACACGTATGAATCACCCAAGCATATTGAATGCACTTCACCCGAAACAGGTGAGCAACTGATACGATTTATCGCCAGAGAAAGTGACTTCAAGGGTATTGGCGAAAGCAAAGCTAGAGCGCTCTGGCAGCTCTTGGGTAAAGACTTCCATGCCACACTGAGAAATGACACCCCAGAGTCCAGAAAGCGTCTGACATCGATTTTGAGTGAAGATTCAGTGGAAGCGCTCTTTAAGGGGTACGCCAAATATAAAAATCTGGCTCATTGCAACTGGATGAGCGAGTACAACATCCCTGCCAGTGTGCAGCAACGACTACTCAAGCATCACGGTGAAGCCTCCATCGATGTTATCAAGGATAATCCTTATGCTTTAATGGGCTTTGGTCTTTCGTTCAGTGCCATTGAAGACATTATCAAGTTAACGGATTTTAAGAGCGATGTTGCGAAGGATGACCCAAGAAGGCTCAGCGCTGCTCTGGAAATGGCGATTCGCAAGGAGATTGAAAAAGGTCACACCTATACCACTCATGCCAATGTGCGCCCTGACCTCAACAAACTATTGAAAGACAAAATACTTGTTACTCAGGCGTTCCAATCAGGTCATGATAAAGCTCAGTATATTTTAAATCCCGACACAGGAGCCTACCATCCAACGGCGCAACTTCTGATGGAAAGTGTCGTTGCCAAGCGGCTAAATACACTGATTAAGCGAAATGACTTGTTTGATGAAAACGCCAATGCTGCGTATTGCTCTGCGGTTGCGGAGCTTCCCTACGAATTAACCCCTAAACAAATCGAAGCCGTCACAACGTGTCTGGATAATTCGGTAAGCTGTATTACGGGCGGAGCAGGAACAGGCAAGACAACGGTACTCAGAACGGCTCTCAGGGCTTACCATCAACTTGGATTTGAAATACACGCCGTTGCGCTCAGCGGTCGTGCTGCAATGAGACTTCATGAGTCCATCGGTTTTGTTACCTCAACTATTGCCAAATTGCTGCGTGAAGACCCTATTGAACCCAGTGTCGATAAACCAAATCACCTACTGGTGATTGATGAGGCAAGCATGATTGACTTGCCAACCATGTATCGTCTTGTGAATCACATTCACCCCTCTGTACGATTGATATTCACTGGCGACCCCGACCAACTTCCACCAATCGGTTGTGGCAAGGTGTTGGCAGACATCGTTGAAGCAAAAACGGTGGCGAATACGATGCTAGATATCGTTAAGAGACAGGAAGGTTCAACGGGTATCCCCGAATACTCAAAGCTCATTAATCAAGGTGTGACGCCTGAGCAATTAAGTACAGGTGCAATACACTTTCACGAAACCAGTAAAACAGACATTGCCAAAGTCTGTTGTGAGCTTTACCAACAGTGTCCTGAAAACAGTCGCGTCATGGCTCCAACCAAGGCACTCGTATCAGAAATCAATAAGCTCACCCAACAAGCCGTTAACCCAGATAGCACTAGCCTTGAGTTCGAAATCAATGGGGATAAGTTCTTTTTGCCCCTTCGCATGAATGATGCGGTGCTATTCACGCAGAACCATTACGACAAAGGTGTTCAGAACGGTTCGCTTGGCACACTAACTAACGCCAAACCTTCTGGGGATAGTTACGGTGAAGTGACGCTAGATACAGGTGAAAAGGTTGAGATAACACAATCCGTTCTCGACTGCATGGAGTTGGGTTACGCAATCACCCTACATAAAGCTCAAGGGTCACAGTTTCCACGCATCATCATCGCTCTGCAAAACGGAAGAATAGTAGATAGAGCATGGTTCTATACGGCAATCACGAGAGCTGAAAGTGAAATCCATATCGTTGGTAGTAGTGATGACATGAAGCAGATCACCGAGGCACCTAGTCACTCTCATAAGCGGAATAGTTACCTAAAAGAACTATTGAGTTAGCAATTTCAAACTCGTTTATGCCCCAAAGTTTGTTAGAAAGGGATTGAATCAAGTTTTAAGACTCAAAAGTCTGATTTACTTTTCCTCAAGTCGAAAGCACCATCCCAGCTCAAGCAAATAATGCAAAATAAGCAGCCAGTTTTGTGCAATTCATCAAGGCTAGCGTTCGAACTACGCGCTCACTGGACAAGGTGTTGTCGTAGCAGAAAAAGGCTAAGACCCCGTATTCATGTTACTTAGAAGGAGAAAGGCTAAGATGAAAATTGTTTATATCGATATGGACGATACGCTTTGTGATTACAAATCCGCATTTGAGCAGGCTAGGCGCTTGCGACCAGATATTGAATACCCACAAAGCCAGCCATCTTTCTTCATTAGCTTGTCACCACTACCTAATGCCATCGATGCGATGCAGTGCTTTTTGGCCGATGAGCGATACGACCCATATATACTGACTGCGCCGTCAGTCAAGAATCCACTTTGTTACACAGAGAAGCGATTGTGGGTAGAGGAGCATTTGGGTTTTGCTTATGCCGAACGGTTAATTATCTCGCCAATTAAAGGCCTGCTTGTTGGTGACTATTTGATTGATGATTACGTTGAAGGAAAAGGGCAAGAGAGCTTTCAAGGTGAGCTAATTCACTTCTCAGGAGAGCGATTTAAGGATTGGAATGCCGTGATGCGGTATTTTGCACTTTCGGAGGCTAGATAGGCGCTGGCTGACATATTTATGTCCAGGTACTCTTTAGTGTAACCACCCTAAGCAATTATTTGCCCCAAAGTATGTCAAGATAACTTAGACTCAATTTTAGTCATACTACAAAATGGCTACTGTAACTGTGACGATTCAAAGAGAAGAATTGATAATGAAGAATACTAAACTCAATACATTGCTCTCAAAATGTGACGCAACGGCTCCAATAACTGATGACTTAGCTGCATGGCTTGATTCTACTTCTGTTGGAAATGAGATTATTACTTATTGCGAAGAGGCGCCTCTGAGTTCTGAGGATGAGTATCGTACAGCTTTAAAGAAAATTGAAGGACTGTTTGATGCAATACCTAATACAGCTGAAGGTGCTGAGCTTGAAAAATGGATTTCATTAGTTGAATCATATGAAAATGAACACTTCCCAATGTAACTCACAGTTGCCCCGAAATGTGTTTGAAATGGATATCTCTCGAGGTTTAGTCATTTGTATTTACCCTCAATAATCTAATATCAC
>NZ_JAUORL010000037.1:0-44047 GCF_030548015.1 Shewanella sp. 4_MG-2023 | reverse complement strand
GTCCCCTTCGTCTAGAGGCCTAGGACACCGCCCTTTCACGGCGGTAACAGGGGTTCGAATCCCCTAGGGGATACCACCTTCTTTTTTCTAAAAGAACATAAACCACTTAAATGTGGTTTTTTTGTGCCTAAAATTAGGCGAGTTGGTAGCGTGTTAAAAAAGCTCCAATGACGAATATGAGTAAATTTCCCAAAAGAACTCATCGCTAATATCTCATCGATATCTGTAACCTAATTCAAACAGCTCTTATCCATCATATATCCTATTACGGATATACTCGATCACACCAATTACAGCAACCAAGCGAAAACACTATAAAATCCTCCAATTGATAACTTCAAATCCGCCTTAGAGAGCTTTCAAACTAGAACGATTCAAACCAATACTAAGCACTGCCTACTCACAACCTGCTATTCAATTCATCAATTAGTGACTTTATTAAATTCATTAACTAAATCGCTATTCAACTCTGTGCTTATAAAGTCTTATTTAACTGTAAATTTGAGACAAAAAAAGAAGCCATTAAGGCTTCTTCTATAAACAATGACGAAATTATTTTCCCAAGAGGACTGACATTATACAGCAGCTTTACTTAGGCTTTGATAATGCGACAACCTGAATATAGCCAGCGACAGTAATACCAATAAGCCAACTGAACCCACAACAACACCTTGCCATTCAGCTTGAACCCAAAACATCATCAAGTAAGGCCCTCCAAGAGCTGCGCCGAGATAATAACTACAAAGGTATAGTGATGTTGCTTTAGCCCTGTGAGAGGACGCCCTGATGGCCACAAATGAGTTACAACAGCTATGGGTTAAAAAGAATCCACTTGCTGTTAATAAAAAGCCTATAACGATAGCAAATAAATTATCAACTAAGCTCAGTAAAGTACCCAAGAACATCACAACTAATGCGCCGCGATATAAAAATTCCACCCCAAATTTAACCACCCACTTTGCAGATAAGTACGAAGTAAAAGTGCCACTGAGATAGCATAAGAAAATTAATGTCGCACCGAAACGACTAAACCCATACGGCTCAGCCATGAGGTGTAATTGAATAAAACTAAACTGGTTTACCATCATCATAAACGCTATGCCACCAATGACATACACTAAGCGCATTTGATGATCCGTTAAGTGATAAACAAAGCCGCCAATATCTTGTTTTATCTTCAAAAAGGTACTTTGCTTATCTAATTGTGGGGCATTTTTTTGCTCACATCGAGGTAATAGGTAAGTCACCAAGGCGATACCCGTTAAGGTCACCAAAAAATTCACCATCATTGCTGACTGCCAATCAAAGTATTGTGACAATAACCCACCCATCAGGCGTCCGCCAATACCACCAAGACTATTGGACATAATGTAAATACCTGCAGCTTTTAGCATAAAGCTCGCTGGCAGTTGCTCTTTAAAATAAGCCATCGCAATGGCTGGTACAGCAGCTAACAAAACCCCTTGCAGTAACCTCACCATCAACAAAGAGTCAAAGTCTTGTACAAAAATCAGTAAGATATTAGAGGCTGCGAGTAACCACATACTCACCATGATCGGCATTAACCGCCCGACTCTATCGGAAATAACCGCATACATCAGTAATGAAAATGCCAGTGAAAAACTGGTAAAAGATAGAATCAATGTAGCTCTAGCACCTGAAACCTCAAAGTGTTCAGCAATGGATGGCAACATCCCCTGCATGGCATATAAGTTTATATAAACCACGACAGATGCTAAGCACAAAGCCCAAATTAAGCGTATTTCAGATTTTGGCCGACAGGTTTTAGTCCTTGTAGATGCAGACAATTCAGGCACAACTTAAGCCTTAAATAAAAATTGATGAAGAATTTGATTATTACCCGAAAACCAACATAAGCAATGGCGGAAATATTAAGATGTGACTTATGCCCTAAAATGATTCTTAGGGCATTATATTTATAGGTTGAGTGAGTTAAACCTAACGAAAACTAATGAGGGACTTTTTTCATCACAACTTCAGTGGTGAATTTGTCGTTGTGGATGACTTGAAACTTTTCATAGGTTTGAAAAATTACCTGCTCATTGTAGGTAATCATTGCCACCACCCCATAATCCACCGCATCATCAATACCTTCAGCAGGTAAAGTAAACTTAAACGGCACTGGAGCTCTGGCAATATCGAAGGTCTTTTGTGAAATGATTGAACCTGGGGTATTAAAGTCAATAATGGCAATATTGATTTTACAGCCTTGAGGCAAGGCTATTTTTTCTAAGTAGCCCGCATAGCCATTAATAACCACTGGCGGCTCAGGTTGAACGGTGACACAAGCACTTAGCATTAATGTTAATAACGAAAATATCGCCATTTTAAATGAAAATTTCATAAATTATCCTTTTGTCATTCTAAGTAGGCCTTCTTGGGTTGCTGATGCAACTAAACGGCCTTGTTGATCAAAAAACTGCCCCTTTACAAAACCGCGACCACCGCTAGCATTGCTGCTTTCAACACTGTAAAGCAACCAATCAGAAAAGTTAAACGGTCTATGGAACCACATCGCATGATCAATAGTCGCCATCCTAACGCCAGGCGTTAAAAATGAAACCCCATGAGGCTGAGCTGCGGTGACTAAAAAATTAAAATCAGAGGCATAAGCCAATAAATATTCTTGTACATTATGATCCGTTGGGATTTTACCACTGGCACGCATCCAGATATATCGTTTGGGCTCAGTGGAATCAGGCGCGATGGGGTGCGAAGGGTTAACTAAACGCATCTCAATCGGTGAGTCAGTCATAAACTTTTCAAGTATTCTTGCTGGGATCTTATCTCGCATACTCACAGCAAGTTCTTGCTGATTAAGTATGCCTTCAGGCCCGGGGACATTAGGCATTTCAGCTTGATGTTCAAAGCCTTCCTCTGGAGCTTGAAAAGAACAGGTCATATAAAAAATTGGCCTACCCTTCTGAATCGCTTTTACGCGTCTTGCACTGAAGCTGCCGCCATCACGCATATTTTCAACATCATAGACAATCGGTAACTTTTCATCACCGGCTCGTAAAAAGTAAGAATGTAAAGAGTGCACATGGCGATCTTCACTGACGGTTTGCTTAGCAGCGCTCAGCGCTTGCCCCATCACCTGGCCACCAAAAACATGACCAAAACCCAAGTCTTGGCTTTGACCGCGAAACAGCCCTAATTCAATTCGCTCTAGAGACAACAAAGACAAAAGGTCATTTAATACTTGGCTCATAATATTCCTAGCAGTTTATTTACTTATCACTAATATCATAGGTTAACTTAATAACCTTGGTTACTGGAAAATTTAATCGTAAATTGAGTCGCATATAAAATTAAATCTACCTAGAAGAAAAAATAGCATAACTTTTTCATCATTTGCGAGATCATAACCCCGTACAAAATCTCAAAAAATTGCTATGCTATTAGTCCATTCTAATTTAAATCAACACCCTGAAGCCTTAATTATATGCAATCTTGGATTTTAGCTATTAGACCACGTACTTTACCGGCTGCGATTGGTCCATTATTAATTGGTAATATTTTAGCACTACATTTAGAACTTTTTAGTTTTACAATTGCTTGTATCTCGATGCTGTGTGCTATTTTATTGCAAATAGCCGTAAACCTAGCCAACGATTATTTTGACTACAAAAACGGTATTGATACCGATGAGCGTGTTGGTCCAGTTCGAGTTACCCAAAGTGGCATGATATCTCCCAACAGTGTTCGAAATGCGATGATTTTGTGTCTTATTCTCGCACTTATCGTCGGCTCAGCACTGATTTTACACGGTGGTTGGCCTATCGCTATTTTAGCTGTAGCCTCATTATTAGGTGCCGTCTGTTACAGTGGCGGCCCGTATCCATTAGCTTCTCACGGTTTAGGTGAAATCGCCGCATTTGTTTTTTTTGGACTAGTGGCCGTAGTAGGTAGTTATTACTTACAGGCTGGGGAAACCAGTATCAGCGCTTGGTTACTTGGCAGCGCCATTGGTATGTTCAATGCCGCGATTATGCTCGTCAATAATACCCGTGATATCCAAACTGATACCAAAGCTGGCAAAAACACCTTAGCGGTTCGTATCGGCCAAGCTCAGGCAAGAGTGCTTTATCAAGCCTTAGTGTATTTACCCTTTGGGCTCATCATTGGCGGTTTTCTGATGGGCTACCTTGCTGGTTTACCGGTTTTACTCGCCGGGCTTTCCATCGTTTATGCCCGTCAGTTAAGTGGAGAGTTCAGTAACACCAGTGGTGAAGCACTCAATCCAATTCTAGGCAGAACCGCAAAACTCACAATGATTTTTAGCTTGTTATTTAGCATAGGTTTAGTGTTTAGTTTGCCGCAATAATAAAATATCACCAATAAAAAGGGCTTCTACTATTTAGTAGAAGCCCTTTTTTAATCTATTGATTTACAATAAGTCTTAAACTGCTTTTGCAATTTAAACTTTAGATAAGGTGCGCGCTTTAGCACTCCAATCTAAATGATACTTTTCACCCGCTGGCTTGTCAGTGCGTTCAAACGTATGAGCACCAAAGAAATCGCGCTGACCTTGAAGTAAGTTAGCAGGCAAAGTTTCACATCGGTAACTATCATAATAAGCAATTGCCGAGCTAATACATGGCGCTGGCGTGCCTTGCATCACTGATGCGGCAACCGTTTTACGCCAATTCATATGTTTAGCCGATAAGCTAGCACTGAAGGTATCAGCCATTAATAAGTTCGACAGCTCAGCATTATCTTGGTAAGCCTTGGTAATTTCTTGCAAGAAAGTGGCTCGAATAATACAGCCTGCACGCCAAATTTTGGCTATTTCAGCAAAATCTAAAGTCCAGTTTTGCTCTTTCGCGGCCATTGCCATTAGCTGGAACCCTTGTGCATAGCAGCACACTTTGGCGCAATATAGTGCATCTTCTAAGTTAGCAATAAATGCTGCTTTTTCTGCATCAGAAAGGGTTACAACCGCAGGGCCAGCAAGTTTGCTGTTAAGCTGTACTCGTAAATCTTTTTGAGTACTTACCGCGCGGGCATAAACAGCTTCGGCAATCGTAGGCGCAGGGCAACCAATTTGTAAACTGCTTACCGCAGTCCAAAGGCCTGTGCCTTTTTGACCTGCTTTATCAAGGATCATCTCAACAAGGGGTTTACCCGTTAACGGATCATCTTGCTGCAATACTTCTGCACTTATCCCCATCAGATAGCTATTCAAGCTGCCATTATTCCAGCCATTGAAAATATCACCAATTTCATGGGCACTTAAGCCTAATCCGTCATGAAGCAATTGAAATGCTTCGCAAATTAACTGCATGTCCGCATATTCAATGCCGTTATGTACCATTTTCACATAGTGACCAGAACCGGCAGGACCTATGTATGTTGTACAAGGCTCGCCTTCAACAACTGGGTTACCAGGCTCAAAACGTTCAATGGGTAAACCTGTAGCAGGATCGACTTTAGCTGCTATGGCATTCCAGACAGGTGCTACATACTGCCATGCAGCTTTATCGCCACTAGGCATTAAAGAAGGGCCAAATCGAGCGCCAACTTCACCGCCAGAGACTGCAGAGCTAAAGAAAACAAACTGACCTTTATAACGTGCTTCACGTTCTACAGTATCAGTCCATAAACTATTACCGGTATCAACGACAATGTCATCTGACTCAATGCCCGCTTCAATTAATGATTTACACACTCCATCAACAGGTCCACCAGCAGGAACTGACAGCACAATAACACGTGGCTTAGTTAGAGATGACAGCATTTCGGTAAGATTATTACAAGCCAGCATTCGGGGGGCTGAATTGACTTTTCTTTCCGCTTGTTCTTGATTAATGGCAGCATTAACTTTGACAGTATCTAAATCAAAAGCAGCAACCTGGTAGCCATTATCAACGATGTTTAACGCGAGATTCTTGCCCATAACACCAAGGCCAATAACGCCGATGTCTGAACTGAATGGTAGGGTATTCATTTATTATTTTCCAAAGGTCGCAGAGATTAATCGCGTATAGCGAATCCATTTGGACGGTGATTATACTGATTTGTGTAACTAAATTACAGTCATAATACGTGCATACACTTTTGCCAAAAGCGGCATATTAGATCACCAACAAGACTCTGAAAAAAATTATTCATATAAGACAACACCTTAATCTAGATTTTTAACTTTAGATAAGGAAGTGATGCTTTGTTTATCCGAGTAAAAGTTATTTTGCATTTCCTTTTACTGGCATTAAAAACACATATCAATCATTAAACCTGTTCACTTAACCAGCAATCCTAAATTGTATAGGTAAAGTGTACTTTCTCTAAATCCACCTGTTTTAAGCAATTAAGCTAATGATTTAAAATTAGATTTTACCCCTCTGCCAATTAACACTTCTTGAATAAATTCCATTAAAAAATGTGATTAGGTTAATAAATACTACAATTAACCTGCAACCTATACCCCGAAATTGGTATATTCAAAAAATTCACATCAGCTACGGAAACTAATCAATGATTAACGCGACCACTCAAGACAAGCTTCAGCATCTTGATTACATGACATTATTAGTATTTTTAAGGCTATATGAATTTAAAAGTGGCAAGCTCACTGCTGAAGCTTTTAATGTTCCTCAATCAAAGATAAGCCGCTGTTTATCACGCTTGCGAGATGCATTTGATGACCCCTTATTTGTCAAAAAAGTAGCCGGTCTTGAAATTAGCGATAAAGCACAACGGCTCTACCCCATCATTAAAAAAATCGAGATAAACCACCTCGACTTAGCCCAAGAAATTGATAAAAGTAATGACAAACTTGATAACAAAGTTGTTATCCATGCTCCATCGGGCTTCACCAATGGCCTACTAAGAAATCTCTATCAATGTAGTTGCATGAGCGCCTGTGTGAAATCAGCGGTACTGCAAGACAATGGTCCCAATGATGAAGAAATGCTGCTAAATAGCCAATGTGATGTGGTGATAAGTTGCCAAGCATCTAGCCATGTAGGGATTCAAAATCAGAAAATATGTGAAGTGCGAGATACCTTCATTGTCGCAAGAGATGATCACCCAATTTGGAATGAGATATACAAACCTATTCTTGATAGAGTGCTGAACTACCCGGTTATTTTGACCGAAGTGTTACACTTTAATAGTGACATTGAAGCCACACCACTGAAACAGTTTGCCGATAGCCGTAAACGCGAGCTCGACGTTGCAGCCAAAACTAATAATCTTAATGAAATTAGTGACTTCCTCATTGGCACTGATGCCATCACGTTAGTGGTATCACAAGGCGCAGTTGATCACTTAACTCAAAATGAAGCAATTAGGGCGCAAATGATACCGAAAACAGAGCGCGCCGAACTGATGCGTAATAAGCCTAATATGAACCTGTATATGCAAACCCGAAAATCAGAGCGCAAGTTAACTGATTGCGTTAAACATAAAATTGCACAACTGGTTACTCAGGGCGCCAATGGCAGCGATGAAGCCTGTCTATTTGAAAAATAAACACCAGCGACATAAACGCCGAGCAATGCTCACAACATTTAGGTGAGCAAACAATGCAAAGGCTATTACTGAGTTCAATAAATAATTTGATGCCGTTGCATCAAAAATAATAACCACAAGGTTTTTCAGTAAACTTATTCATAAAAAGCAGACTATTTGATTAAAAATAGTCTGCTTTTTTGTATCTATCCTTAAGGCCTTATCAGCTTGTTACTTCACTTAATCTCTGTAATGTTAATACTGCCTTTGCCATAGGCTGGGTGGCCTTTTTGCTGCTCTTCAGGTAATCGATTAATGCAATAATTGATATAGAAAATATTAAATACCACGGTGAAAAACTTGTTCATTTTGAAATCAATTCCAAAATTCACATGGGCATAGTCTTGTAATGCAGAACGGGCCCTAAATGACCAAAACACGTACAAGAAGAAAGCGCCAAAAAGTAACAAACTACCTACTCCACTCAATAACCCCATTGCACTGTGTGACAGCACACCACCAAAGCCAAAGCAAACCGCGATAGCGATAATAAAGTCGTCATCAGCGGTGCGAATTGATGTAATTGCATCCATTTTGGGATACTTAGCAAATAACCAAATTATCGGGTAAATACCACCAGTAAAAATGGTTAACCAAAATAGTCTGCTGGTTTTAGTATTAATCTTTTCTGGCAGTTCTTTAATGTTGTTCATAAAACTTGATCAAACCTTTGTCATATTTACTGGTTAACAGTCATCTTTCTCAATTTCAGCCACGAGTAACTGAATTCGAGAATACATCTAGTTTAACGATAGATAGAATACCCTTGCCGATTATAAAATAAAAAACATCTCAGTTTGATTAAATAACACTATAAATCAGCACTTAACTCTCAGTTTAGACCAAATTTAGTCCTTAATATCTTTATATTCGATAAAAAGGCGTTATCCATAAAAAAACGAGCCATCAGGCTCGTTTGTTAACATGACACACAAACTAAACCGTGAGTTCCTTGGCCAACGCATCAGCATAGCCCATCTTAGTTAATGCCGTGCGAATAATATCTAGCGTCATCGGATCTTCAATAGTGGCAGGCATAGTATATTCGTTATTGTCAGCAATCTTACGCATGGTGGCGCGCAAGATTTTACCCGAGCGGGTTTTAGGCAGTTTTTGCACCGCGCTGACTAATCGAAAAGACGCCACTGGGCCAATTTCATGTCTCACCAATGCTAGTAACTCTTGATATAAAACTTCATCAGATAACTCGACGCCATTTTTAAGTACCACTAGCCCTAACGGTACCTGACCTTTGAGTTTATCTTGCACCCCAATAACCGCCGCTTCTGCAACCGCTGAATGTTGGCACAATACCTCTTCAAAGCGCCCAGTAGATAATCGGTGCCCAGCAACATTAATAATGTCATCTATGCGGCTCATAATATACAGGTAGCCATCTTCATCAATATAGCCCGCATCGCCCGTTAAATAATAACCTTGATACATAGATAAATAGCTCTCCACATAGCGTTTATCGTTGTTCCATAAGGTGGTTAAGTTACCCGGTGGCAACGGCAGTTTAATCACCACATTACCACTTTCATTGGCGCTAACTTGCTCGCCCATGGCATCGAGTACTTCGACCTGATAACCGGGTACTGGTCTTGCGGGCGATCCCGCTTTAATCTCGATAGGATCTATCCCCATCAAATTCGCCGCAACTGGCCAACCGGTTTCAGTTTGCCACCAGTGATCGATAACAGGTTTGGCCAATTTATCTTGGGCCCAATTGAGCGTGTCGGGATCGCAGCGTTCACCCGCAAGAAATACTTGCCCTAAACACGATAAATCAACACCTTTAACTAATGCTCCGTCAGGATCTTCGCGTTTAATGGCTCGAATGGCCGTCGGCGCGGTAAAAAAGCTTTTTACATTATATTGTTCGATGATCCGCCAAAAAGCCCCCGCATCGGGGGTACCAATGGGCTTACCTTCATACATCAATGTTGTTGCGCCAACTAATAATGGCCCGTAAACAATATAAGAATGACCCACAACCCAGCCCACATCTGATGCAGCCCAAAACACATCGCCAGCGCCGATATTATATATGTGCTTCATAGACCAGATTAGCGCCACCCCATGGCCACCATTATCTCTCACCACGCCTTTGGGTTGGCCTGTTGTACCTGAGGTATAAAGCACATACAGCGGATGGGTCGCTTCAACGGCGACGCAATCCACTGACGATGCATGGCTCACAGCACTTTGCCAGTCAACGTCCCTTGGGCTTTGTAAGTCTGCAGTATATTGAGGTCGATTGAGAATAACGCAATGGTCAACTTGGTGAGACGCTTGAGCTAAGGCATCATCTAATAGCGGTTTGTACTTCACCACGCCTGACGGCTCAATACCACAAGATGCCGATAAAATAAGTTTCGGTTTAGCATCATTAATCCGGGTGGCTAATTCATTGGCTGCAAAGCCGCCAAACACCACAGAGTGAATGGCGCCTATGCGGGCACAGGCCAGCATGGCATAGGCGGTTTCTGGCACCATCGGCATATAAATGACCACTCTATCGCCCTTTTCAATGCCAATGGATTGCATGTAACCGGCTAACCGGCTCACTTGGGATAGTAATTCTTGATAACTAATACTGTACTGATTTTGGGTTACAGGACTTATGTATTCAATGGCAATGCGATCACCGTGGCCAGCTAACACATGACGGTCAACAGCGTTATAGCAGGTATTCATTTCGCCACCAGCAAACCATTGATAAAATGGCGCATTAGCCTCATCTAACACACTATCAAACAGCTTATCCCAGGTAATGGCCTTGGCAGCCTTTCCCCAAAACCCTTGTTTATCCTGTAAAGAATCTTGATGCATTTCAATCCCTAAACCAGCCATAAGCTACTCCCCACTGAACGATTGACCTTTCACGCTAAGTCATACCTTTAAATAACTTACCGTGAGTAATATTGAATTAACTTCATTATGGCGTGGTTAAAAAAGTTTCCCCATTAGACCAAGGGATATAGAAATCTCAGCAATAACACTTAAATAAAAACTTCAGTGTTATGATGCTAACTTAATGATAATTATAAGTTAGCATTAAAAATCACCATTAATTATTAACCTAATTAATGGCGTCTTTGCTACAATATTGAATTCACTATTCTGTCACTGCGCCATTCTTGCGCGCGGTAATCCCTAGGCCTTGGCAAGCTGTATTTACATTGTTTTTTAACAAAAACAGCCTTGGCAACTGGCGACAAACTTTACCTTTACGTAAACTTCATATATCTTGCATCAAAAGACGTACTTTTGGTGAAACGATGAGCGCAAATTTAAACCCACAATCCACTTATTCAATTAGTGATTTATCAAAGGAATTTGATATCACCACACGTAGTATTCGGTTTTATGAAGACCAAGGCTTAATAAAACCTAAGCGCCGCGGTCAAACACGTATCTATAGTTTAAAAGATCGTGTGCGCTTAAAACTGATATTACGAGGTAAACGTTTAGGTTTTTCGTTAGCGGAAACCCGTCGTTTGTTTGAGCTTTACGATGCAGATAAAAGCAGTACTTCTCAACTACAAACAATGCTCGATTTAGTAGAAGAGAAAAAAGCTTCTTTGCAGCAGCAAATGGACGATATCAAGGTGGTACTTATGGAACTGAACTCTGCTGAGCAGCAATGTAAGTCAGCCCTAGAGGAAAGTGTTAAATAGCGACTCATCATCGACAGCAAAAGATCCGTTTAACTGAATAATAACAGCAACAATATAAAAATTATAAGCCTAAGGAACAAGATAGTTTCACGGCGCAAATAGCTAATATTCAACAGGACACAAGACAATGACATCACTCTATACAAGCCTTAATTTCGGCCTGGGCGAAGACGTGGACATGCTTCGCGATGCCGTACATGATTTTGCCAGCAACGAGATTGCGCCCATCGCGGCGCAAGTTGATCAAGATAATGCTTTTCCTAACCACATGTGGCCAGTTCTAGGAGAGATGGGACTCCTTGGCGTCACCGTGCCTGAAGAGTATGGCGGCGCGAATATGGGCTACCTTGCCCATGTCGTCGCCATGGAAGAAATCTCCCGCGCCTCTGCTTCTATTGGCTTAAGTTACGGCGCCCACTCAAACCTTTGCGTTAATCAAATTAACCGTAATGGCAGCGCTGAGCAAAAAGCCAAGTACTTACCCAAATTAGTTAGCGGTGAACATATCGGCGCACTGGCCATGAGTGAACCTAATGCGGGCTCAGACGTGGTGTCAATGAAGTTAAGCGCCCGTAAACAAGGCGACCGTTACATTCTTAATGGTAACAAAATGTGGATCACCAATGGTCCTGATGCTGACACCTTAGTGATTTATGCCAAAACTGATGCAGATAAAGGCCCACATGGCATCACTGCATTTATTGTTGAAAAAACCTTTAAAGGCTTCAGCACCGCACAAAAACTCGATAAATTAGGCATGCGCGGCTCCAATACCTGTGAATTAGTATTTGAGAATTGTGAAGTCCCTGAAGAAAATATCTTAGGCGGCCTTAACAATGGCGTAAAAGTACTGATGAGCGGCCTTGATTACGAACGCGTGGTGTTATCAGGTGGGCCGTTAGGCATCATGAATGCCTGTATGGATATTGTCATGCCTTATATTCACGAGCGGGAACAATTTGGTAAATCCATTGGTCAATTCCAATTAGTCCAAGGCAAGCTTGCCGATATGTACACCGGCATGAACGCTGCTAAATCCTACATCTATAACGTGGCCAAATCTTGTGACCGCGGCGAAACCACCCGTAAAGATGCTGCTGGCGCAATTTTATATAGCGCCGAGCTTGCCACAAAAATGTCACTGGATGCGATTCAGTTACTAGGTGGCAATGGTTACGTCAATGAATATGCCACAGGGCGTTTATTACGTGATGCCAAGTTATATGAAATTGGTGCGGGAACCTCAGAAATTCGCCGCATGTTGATTGGACGTGAGCTGTTTAATGAATCCAAATAGCTGTTAAATTTGGATAGCTAATCCAAATAGCTGTTAAATTTGGATAGCTAATCCAAATAACTTCTAGAATTTAGCTAGTTAGCAGCACACTAAAAAATACAATCAACACCAAATTATTCAAAAGTTAACGTCAATAGCAAAGTGTTTAGTGCGTAGCGTGGTTGAGACCCCATCCCCCTTTAGACTCAGCCATGCTAACGCCTCACTTGACTCATTAAGGATATGAATTGTGACGCAATTGAGCAGCCGTATTAACGCCCGTAGTGACGAGTTTAAAGCCAAGCATGATGACATGGTGGCATTAGTTGATGATCTAAAAATCAAACTCACCCAAATTGAACAAGGTGGCGGTCCCGTCGCCCTTGAACGCCACCTGTCACGAGGTAAATTACTGCCCCGTCATCGAGTCGAAAAACTGCTCGATCCCGGCTCACCCTTTTTAGAAATATCCCAATTCGCCGCCTATGAAGTTTATGATGAAGCTGTGCCCGCAGCCGGTGTGATTGCCGGTATTGGCCGTGTAAGCGGTGTTGAATGTATGATTATCGCCAATGACGCCACCGTTAAAGGCGGTACTTACTACCCTATTACGGTGAAAAAGCATTTACGGGCCCAAGACATTGCCAGTCGCTGTCATTTACCTTGTATCTACCTAGTGGATTCAGGCGGGGCAAACTTACCAAGACAAGATGAAGTGTTTCCCGATCGCGATCATTTCGGGCGTATTTTTTACAACCAAGCGCAAATGTCAGCTAAAGGCATTCCGCAAGTGGCTGTGGTCATGGGTTTGTGTACAGCAGGTGGCGCCTATGTTCCCGCCATGGCAGATGAGTCGATTATCGTAAAAGAGCAAGGCACTATTTTTTTAGCCGGCCCGCCATTAGTTAAAGCCGCTACCGGCGAAGAAGTAACCGCCGAAGAATTAGGCGGCGCTGAAGTACATACTAAGATTTCTGGTGTTGCCGACCATTTAGCCCAAAATGATGACCACGCACTTGAGCTTGCCCGTAAAGCCATTTCACGCTTAAACCATCAAAAGCAAATTACAGCCCAGCTAAGTCCATCAAAGCCACCTAAATTCGATATCAGTGAATTGTACGGCATTGTCGGTACCGACCTTAAAAAGCCCTTTGATGTTAAAGAGGTTATTGCCCGGGTTGTTGATGACTCAGATTTTGATGAATTTAAAGCCAATTACGGTAACACGCTGGTTTGCGGCTTTGCCCGCATTCATGGCTACCCTGTCGGCATTGTGGCTAACAATGGCATTTTATTTTCTGAATCTGCCCAAAAAGGCGCGCACTTTATTGAATTGTGTTGCCAACGCAAAATCCCATTACTGTTCCTGCAAAACATCACTGGTTTTATGGTAGGTAAAAAGTACGAACATGAGGGTATTGCTAAGCACGGCGCTAAAATGGTTACCGCAGTATCTTGTGCCAATGTGCCTAAATTTACCGTCATCATTGGTGGCAGTTATGGCGCGGGTAACTACGGCATGTGTGGCCGTGCATTTGAGCCCACCATGATGTGGATGTGGCCCAATGCTCGCATTTCAGTCATGGGCGGCGAACAAGCTGCTGGTGTATTGGCCACAGTTCGCCGTGACGGTTTAGCCCGTAAAGGCCAAGACTGGTCTGATGAAGACGAGCAAGCCTTTAGAAAACCGATTGTTGAGCAATATGACAAAGAAGGTCATCCCTACCATGCCAGTGCACGCCTGTGGGATGACGGCATTATCGACCCTGCTCAAACGCGTGATGTAGTGGGTTTAGCGTTATCGGCGGCGTTAAATGCGCCTATTGAAGATACCAAGTTTGGTGTGTTCCGCATGTAATTGCGGTTATTCATTCAATATCAATAGGAGCATGCAAACATGGCAATAGCCAACCCATATCAATACATTCAATGCCAGCTTAACCAAGGCGTTGGTGAATTAATTTTAGACCGCGTTGAAAAACATAATGCCTTTGATGAAGTGATGATTAATGAAATGATCACCGCCATCGAAGCCTTTGCCGAAAACGACCAATGCCAGCAATTAATATTGCGCGCCAACGGTAAAAACTTCAGTGCTGGCGCTGACCTTAACTGGATGCGCAAGCAAGCCAAAATGGACTTTGAGCAAAACCTCAATGACGCCCATGAACTGGCTAAATTAATGCACGTGCTAGATAAGTTTCCTAAGCCGACTATCGCCTTAGTCAATGGCGCAGCCTTTGGCGGCGCACTGGGATTAATTTGCTGCTGCGATATTGCCATTGCCAATGAGCGCGCAAGCTTTTGCCTCAGTGAAGTCAAACTCGGTTTAATCCCTGCGGTTATCAGCCCTTATGTGGTGCGAGCCATGGGCAACCGCCAAGCACGACGTTATATGCTCACCGCCGAGCGCTTCAGTGCCACTGTAGCCTTAACTCATCAAATAATTCATGAAGTTAATGATGATTTAGACGCAGCAGCCCAGCCGTTTATCGAGGCCTTTAACGCTAACAGTCCCCAAGGCATGGCATGGGTTAAAACCTTAGTGTCCCACCTTGAAGATGGCGTGATAAATGACGCCACCCTTGCCCATACTAGCGAGCAGATTGCCCGCATACGTGTATCAGACGAAGGCCAAGAAGGCCTCAATGCATTCTTTGAAAAACGTTCACCATCATGGCGTGCTCAATCGACTAAAAGCAGCGCTAAGACTGATGCACAAGGAGCCCAATAATGTTTACTAAGATTTTAATTGCCAATCGTGGTGAAATTGCCTGTCGCATCATCAACACCGCCCGCGCCATGGGCGTTCGTACTGTAGCGCTTTATTCTGATGCCGATAAAGATGCCCGCCATGTCACCATGGCCGATGAATCTTTCCACATTGGTGGCAGCGCTCCGGCTGATTCATACCTAAAAGCTGATTTGATCATTGAAATTGCGAAAAAGTCAGCCGCTGAAGCGATTCACCCCGGTTATGGTTTCTTGTCTGAAAACGCTGACTTTGCTCGCAACTGTGAGCAAAACGGCATTGTATTTATCGGCCCAGGCAGTGATGCCATTGATGCTATGGGCAGTAAAAGCGCCGCCAAAATGATTATGGGCGCAGCCAATGTGCCATTAGTGCCCGGTTATCATGGTGATGACCAATCAGATGAAACCCTACTGGCTGAAGCTGAAAATGTTGGTTACCCCATGCTGATTAAAGCGGCCTATGGCGGTGGTGGCAAAGGCATGAAGATTGTTGAAAGCCAAGCTGAAGTGCTAGCAGCGATTAACTCAGCTCGTCGAGAAGCGGCATCATCGTTTGGTAATGACAAATTATTAATGGAACGCTACTTACGCCAGCCACGTCATGTGGAGCTACAAGTGTTTGCCGATACTTTCGGTAATACCATCTATTTATCAGATCGTGATTGCTCCATCCAGCGTCGCCATCAAAAAGTGGTCGAAGAAGCGCCAGCCCCAGGGCTGTCAGATGCACTGCGTAAGCAAATGGGTGAAGCGGCAGTAGCCGCAGCTAAAGCCATTGATTATGTGGGCGCAGGCACGGTTGAGTTTCTATTAGATACTGATGGCAGTTTCTACTTCATGGAAATGAACACCCGTCTACAGGTTGAGCACCCAGTTACAGAAATGGTCACCGGGCAAGACTTAGTAAAATGGCAACTAATGGTCGCTAGTGGCAGTGAGTTGCCCCTTACCCAAGCTGAAGTGCGTATTCATGGCCACGCCTTTGAAGCTCGTATTTATGCTGAAGATCCCCGCAATGAATTTTTACCCGCGTCAGGCAAGTTAACCTTCTTGCGCGAGCCGGATCAAAACCGTCATGTACGCATTGATTCAGGCATTCGCGAAAATGATGTCATTAGTAACTTTTACGACCCAATGATTTCAAAACTGATTGTCTGGGACGAATCTCGCCCCCGCGCACTGCAGCGCTTAACCCACGCATTAAGCTCGTATCAAATCAGCGGCCTTAAACACAATATCGAGTTCCTCGCTAATATTGCTGAGCATAAAGCCTTTTCAGACGCCAATTTTTGTACCGACTTTATCGAGCGCTATTCCGACAGTTTAATTGGCAATGTTACTGATGAGTCAGACAACGCACTGGCATTAGCGGGGCTTTATCAAGTATTAGCTCGCCAGCAAGCGGCAAAATCCACCGCCACCAACAGCCACGACCCTTACTCACCGTGGGGACAAGTTAGTGGCTTTAGACTCAATAGCGCCAGCGTGCATCATGTTGCCCTACTCAGCGACAGCAGTGACGAGCAGCAATTGCACAATCTCGTCATCACCGATTTAGGCAATGCACTGCATCTTAACCTTAACGGCCAAGCATTATCGCTTGCAGGCACCATTAAAGATGACATGCTGCAGGCTGAAATTAATGGCCATAAAAGCAACATTCCCGTCAGCCATCAAGGTGATGACTTTACCTTGTTCTTACCGAGCGGCAGCTATCACTTTAAAGCGATATTAGCCCAAATAGCTGAAGACACCATTGATAGCGCCGACAAATTAAAAGCGCCAATGAATGGCACTGTGGTCACTCACTTAGTTGAGGTGGGCGATAGCGTCACTGAAGGCCAAGGCTTATTAGTGATGGAAGCGATGAAAATGGAATACACCATTGAAGCGCCATTTGATGGTGTGGTCAGTGAATTTTACTTTCAAAGCGGCGAGCTCGTCACCGATGGTGCCCAACTGCTAAATGTCGAGCCAACAACACTTGATGTCACAGCGCCTGAATCTGCTGACTCGGAGGCATAAATGTTACCGAGCAATCTCCCGACTCAGGTCAGTATTTTTGAAGTTGGTGCCCGTGACGGACTGCAAAATGAAACCACGGTCTCTATTGAAAACAAAATTACTCTTATTGAGCAGTTAGCCGCTGCCGGTGTTAATCGTATTGAAGCGGCCAGCTTTGTTTCACCTAAGTGGGTGCCACAAATGGCCGACTCAGGTGATATTTTACGGCAAATTAAGCGTAAACAAGGCGTGGTCTACTCTGCCCTCACCCCAAATTTAAAAGGGCTGGAACTTGCCCTTGACGCTGGCGCAGATGAAGTGGCCATCTTTGGCGCCGCATCAGAAAGCTTCAGCCAACGCAATATTAACTGCTCGATTGACGAGTCAATCGCCCGCTTTGAGCCAGTCATGGCGCTCGCTAAAGCGCGAAACATTAAGGTACGCGGTTATGTTTCCTGTGTACTGGGCTGCCCCTATGAAGGCGAGATAAAGAGCACAGAAGTGGCCCGGGTGTCTGAAATACTTTACAAAATGGGCTGTTACGAGATCTCCCTCGGAGACACCATTGGTGTTGGCACGCCACTAAAAGCCCGTAAGATGGTTGAAACCGTCGCTAATTTAGTGCCTGTCGATAAACTGGCGCTACACTTTCATGACACCTACGGCCAAGCATTAGCCAACATTCAAGCCTGTTTAACCACAGGCGTAAGCGTAATTGACTCATCGGTCGCAGGCCTTGGCGGCTGCCCTTATGCCAAAGGCGCATCGGGTAATCTCGCCACTGAAGATTTAGTTTATATGCTCCATGGCATGGGCATAGAAACTGGCATTGATTTACACAAACTTGCCCAAGCAGGCAATCAAATCAGCCAAGTATTGGGCCGCACCACAGGTTCAAAAGTCGCCCAAGCGCTAACGGTATAGGCCATTGTTTAAAAGGCCATTGTTTAAAGTCAGTGCTTAATAGCGCACATTAAAACGATATAAATTTGCAAACCGCAAACTGAAAAGGACAAGATTATGGCAGGACTCAACAAAGTCGTTCACAGTTACCAAGAAGCCCTAAACGGCCTCAATAACGACATGACAATTATGGTCGGTGGCTTTGGCCTGTGTGGTATCCCTGAAGGCCTGATTAATCATATGGTGACCACAGGCGTAACTGGGCTTACCGCAATTTCAAACAACGCTGGGGTTGATGATTTTGGTTTGGGCTTATTGTTAAAGCAGCGCCAAATTGCCACCATGATTGCCTCATACGTGGGTGAAAACGCCACTTTTGAACAGCAAATGCTATCAGGTGAGTTAAATGTCATCTTAACCCCACAAGGCACCTTGGCTGAAAAAATTCGTGCTGGCGGAGCGGGTATCCCAGCCTTTTTCACTGCAACTGGTTACGGCACGCCAATCGCTGATGGTAAAGAAACCCGTGAAATTAAAGGCCGTAATTATGTGCTTGAAGAGTCACTAACCGCCGATTTCGCCTTAGTTCGTGCATGGAAAGCCGATACCATGGGTAACTTAATCTTTCGTAAAACAGCGGCTAACTTTAATCCTATGATGGCTACCGCAGGCAAAATCACCGTGGTAGAAGCGGAAGAAATTGTCCAGCCGGGCGAGCTAGACCCAAACCATATTCATACCCCTGGTATTTATGTTGATCGGGTGATTCAAGCAAGTTTTGAGAAACGTATTGAGCAGCGCACCGTTAAACCTCAACCTCAACCTCAACCTGACAACCAAGCATAAGGAGCAAGATCATGGCTTTATCAAGAGAACAACTTGCTCAACGTGTAGCGCAAGAAATGCAAGACGGCTTTTACGTTAACTTAGGTATCGGTATTCCGACCTTAGTGGCTAACTACATTCCTGCAGGCATGAGCGTGATGCTGCAATCTGAAAACGGCCTATTAGGTATGGGCGAGTTCCCAACTGAAGACACCATTGACGCCGACCTCATCAACGCAGGTAAGCAAACAGTCACCGCAGTTGATGGCGCATCATTTTTCTCATCGGCTGAAAGCTTTGCCATGATCCGTGGCGGCCATGTCGATTTAACCGTGCTCGGCGCTTTTGAAGTTGATGTAAACGGCTCAATCGCCTCTTGGATGATCCCAGGTAAATTGATTAAAGGCATGGGCGGCGCCATGGATTTAGTCGCAGGCGCTGACAATATTATTGTCACCATGATGCATGCTGACAAAAAAGGTAACTCTAAACTTTTACCTGTATGTGAACTGCCATTAACCGGTTATGGCTGCATCAAACGCGTCATGACAGATTTAGCCTTTATGGAAATCAAAGATGGCGCATTCCACTTATTAGAACGAGCCCCAGGTGTCAGTGTTGAAGAGATCCAATCTAAAACTGCAGGTAAGTTGGTTGTGCCAGAGCATGTACCAGAAATGGTGTTTTAAATTGAATGTGTGATTCAATTTAAATTTGATTAGGCGTGCTTTTATTTGAGCACGCCTTTTGTATATTCAAGTATAAGGATGAAAATATACATTTCTAAAATAATGATAAAACTTCTTTAGATGTATTCTTTTCTAAATTTATTTCAGTTGCAACTTGCCCCAGTTGATACATTCTTTTGAACATTTCCTCCCCGAAAGCATAAGTAGTTTTATTGTTTATCGCAGCACGAAAAAGATTGTTATTCGAGCAATCCTTGCTTTCTAGCCTAAGTAAATTACCAGGTTTCAGAGATTGTCCCGTTTTATCATCGTAACAAATTCGATTGTTTGCAGCTTCCACAAGTTCAGGGTAGGAACTAGAAAGGTTATTTAAAGAATATCTACTTTGCGATTGATTGTCGGAAAGAAAAAGAGTATTGAAACCTATATAAATTACTTCAATCCCCAGCACATCAGCAACTTTAGTAAAGTACCTTTGGAAAAATGCAGTTCTAGAGGGAAATCCCAAGGCTAGCCCCGTATCATAAGCAGTGTCAAAATTTGAACTTTCACTATTTTCAAACGGAATTGTAGCATCTGCATTGGCATCTATAATAATTAGAATTTTCTTTTCATTTGGAGGTTTAGAGTTCAGAATTTCTAGAGCTGAAAAAACACCGTAGTTATCATAAACACCACCATCAACTAATGTTAAATTTGTATATTTGTGTTTACCTTGCTCACAAAAGTAAGATGATTTCATTTCACTTTGTAAACATATATCAGTTTCTGCTCGACCTAAGTAAAATCCTGGCACAGAACTACTGAGTCCAATGGCGTAAGATAAAGGTATATCCCCAATTGATTTATCAATGTCATTTAAATTTATAGAATACTTTTCTTCACAGCTTTCAGATGAAAATTTATTTATTTTATAATGTTCAACAAACTCTTTTGTTATAACAAACGGTGACTGATTCGCAGAAACTGTAATATTAGGCAATATATAAGGAAAAAGAGGTTCAGTTTGACCTTCTGAATAAATATCTTTTAGTTTTACATTATTTGTTATAGTCGATAATGAATTTGAATGACAATCAAAAATTTTATCCCTAAGCTCTTCATATTTAGCATATTGGTTTATTATTTCAATGTTGTTACTATCACCTAAATCATATGGAGCCCCTTTTATTACGGAATTAGAAAGATAGGATGCCACCCCCCACCCCCCCCCAGAAACTGTTGAGAAATAATCAACTTCATTTAGTAAGTTACTATCCTTTCCAACTATATTATCTTGTAGCTCAGATAAAACTCCAAGTGTAAAAGCAGCTGCTCTTGCCCCGCCACCAGAGCTAGAGACAATAATATGTGTCCGAGGAAATTCTTGACCAATTCTCTTTTCTTGCGGTGGTAAATTTGAAAAAGAGATTTCAGGTACTGTTTCAGAAAACTTGACAGCTTCTTTATCTAATATATATCTGTTACTAGGGAATGGATTAGAAGCAAAAATTCCGCATCCCTGCAGGAAATAAGCGACTAATAGTATAATTATATTTTTCATGTTTGCATCCTTGCCATTTTCTATTCGTAATATACCAAAAAAGTTTAGACGCCAAAAATGTTTAAAACAGTAAACTTTGTACTTATATTTTAAAATATCTGAAAAAATAAGTGGGGTCAGAGTAAACTTATTCGAAAGACTCCTATTTATCCTGCCGATTCAAAGATCTCCGTTGGAAGTGTCTGAATGCGTTAAGCTAATTTGCGTGATGGAGGCAGGACGCCGACATAGCCTTAGATTGAGCCATGGATGGCGAATCTGAGGCGGTAGTGAATTCGCTTAATTAAGCATGAGGATCAACACTTTGCCGGAGCGGCACGGGATATCGAAAAGGGAAATGCTGTTGTTTCCCTTTCGTCTGGTGTGGGCGAAGCACCACGACTTTAATCACTGTGACCGCAGGCCATAAATAATCGAATTAAACTAATCCAAACACTCCAATAGAACCTACAGATTCAACAATCTACATCGTAAGCCGCTGATGATGTAGAAGAATTTGTATTGAAAAATGAACATGAGTTTGCAGCTAAGGCTTTATTCGCCCTGATAGGTTAGCCATAAACAACAATGGCAACATTACTGTTGCCATTCATCATTCACTACAATGCTGATGATTAATCTCAGCAGTTATAAAGTACTAATATTAATCATCACGGGTTAGCACTTCTAATAATTCAATTTCAAAGAATAGATCAGAATTAGGCGGGATTTTATCGCCAATTTTGCGCTCGCCATAACCAAGGTGAGCAGGGACTGACAGTTTACGTGTTCCGCCGACCTTCATTGGGTTGTCCCCAATAATACCTTGATACCAACCTTGGATAACCCGTTTAGCGGTGATCACCACTTGAAATGCTTCTGAGCTATCAAATACGCTGCCATCGGCTAATTTACCAGTATATTTACAAGTGATTAGTGCACCTTTTTCTGCGGCTTTACCTTCACCAACCGTGATGTCGGTAATATTAAGTTCTGCAAGGGAGGTCATACGAATACCTTTTCTATAAAATAATGTCGCTATGATAACAGCAAATTGACTCAATTCAGATGCTAAAAATAACTCATAGTCAGTATTTTGCAGCGTTTTTCATCGCTAAATGCTGTTGTAAACATGCTTAGATACTGCCAAACGTTTTTAGCCTATCTTCATTGTCGCTGGGGTAATGACCGCCATTGTTAAATAAGTGGGATCAAGAAAAATGGTTCTTAGAAAAGTAAGAGGCGGATTGCTGTTGTTTCCCCTCTTCGTCGGGTGTGGGTGGATAACCCACGACGTTGACTTTAGCAACCGACAGCTTGTAATCCTGCCACTAACTCTCAATCACCAATCACCAATCACCAGCTATCAAGTTACATCCAATCAAACAAACCATCAAACAAACCATCAAACAAACCATCAAACAAACCATCAAACAAACCATCAAAAATCAGCCACAAAAAAGGGAATACCTTGGTATTCCCTACTTCACTAACTCACTAACTCACTAGCTAAAGCTTTGATTACAACTTTAACCAAAACGATGGCAACAAATCTCAACTTAGCCATTCAATCGGCAGATTGAAAACCTAGAAGTGATATCTCACCCCAGCAATGGCTTCTAATTTCACTTTAACATCATCAAGTATATACAAGGTCGGTTGTGCTTCAGCAAAAAAGGTAAAACGCTCCACTTTAGCGTGAGCACCAAACACCGCTCTAGCACCTAACTGAATATCATCTTTATGTGAGTCAGCAATTTTACCCCCAAGGCCCCAATAAAAATTTGGGTTATCTTGGAAATTAAAGGTTCTATCCATAGTAAAAGATAACTCGTCAAATCCAACACCAATCTTGTAATCATCAATTTTGACATTGATACCTGAATCACTACCCACCATTAAACCCACTTGTGGCGCGGCGTTAACTGATGAACTGCTAAAAAGACTGAATAAAGCGATGAGGGTTAAAGCCAGTGTTACGGATCTCATGTGATACCTTGCTAGATGCTAAATGGGGCAACATCCTAGCGAGTTAGCACAAGGGAGTAAATTAATTTGTGCTAACTCAATGACAAAAAACACTATGTATTAAAAGTATCAAAAACAAAAAATGCTGCTTTTACAATGGGTTTACTAACAGGCTTATAACTCTTTCGCTGCATTATTATTAGCGGCATCAACTGATTTATTTACCGATAAACCTTGAAACTTTTCAGTCAAATTAATCAACTGCCCCGTCAATAAACTCATGCTGTAACCCAGCATAGCGCCAATTAACAATGGCGGTAATATTGCAGCAATATCGCCTCCCATGGCAAAAGTGACACAACAGCCAATAAATGCCCCAGGAATGAATGCCAGCTTTTGATAGCTTGCCTGTAAACACATTGCTGAGGTTGCGATAGCTGTAAAGAGGTAACCAAATGTCGGTGACACAAACAAGCTACTGCCAGCAATAATTAACCAGCCCCAAAATACACCTGATAAATTAGTGCTCATGGCCATGAACATACCTTTTATGCCTGATTCAGCCTGAGCAAAAAAAGTACTACAACTTAAAAAGCCAATCCAAGTAACTAACTGAAATACATCGGCCACACCAGCCCATAATCCCGCCAAAAGCCCTGCTGAAATGGCTATCTGCCAACGATGTTTCATAGTTTCCCCCTTGCACATAGTTTATAAAATAAAATGAAGAGTTCTTTAAAAAATACAATTGCGCATAATGTACGCTATTTGCAGCCTGAGTAAAAGTGATCACACGCGTGTTTTAATTAATTGCCCACCTGCCGCAACCACAGCGTTAGCACTATATTCAATATTAGTGATTCAAAATAAACTATTAACCACAATGAAAATTAGGAACGGTTAACGGCTTCGTACAAAAAAACAACAAATAATCAAAATATTGCAGTCTGCAACTGCTACAAGAAAGTGATAACCATCAAACTTTAGTAACAAATTACCCTCTAATTTGTAGATATTTGTATCTTCATGCTTCAGCCGACATTTATCACCACTGGAGTCCATTAGTCTGGTTATATTAGACATAATGATATCAATGAGGGCTTTAATGAAATCCACTCTCTCAACCACAAGGTTAGACCTTGCAACCAATAGCCTCGACTGGGTTATGGGTCAAACGATTAAACGCTCTTTAAGCTTGAAAAATGCGGTTGAAGTTGATGTTGACGCCAAAGACTATATCCCTGAAAAACCCATCGAAACCCTCTATATTCACATTCCTTTTTGCCATACTTTATGCCGTTTTTGCTCATTCCATAAAATCAAATTTGTTGAAGGCATTGCCAGAGAGTATTTCAAAGCCCTGAGAAAAGAAATTAGAGAAGTTATTGCCAAAGGCTATACCTTTAACCGGGTTTATATTGGCGGTGGTACTACGACCATTTTAGAAGATGAGTTGATTAAAACCATCGAGATGATTAAATCGATCACCACGGTACGCGAGGTCTCTTGCGAAAGCGATCCAATCTACTTTAAAGAAGGCAATCCACATTTACTTAAAGGCTTAGTGGATAGAATGTCCATTGGGGTGCAAAGCTTTGACGATAAGATTTTAAAAGCCAGTGGCCGTTTTGAAAAGTTTGGCTCAGGATTACAGCAAGCTGAATACGTTAGCCGCGCCATTGAGGTCATCCCCACTGTAAACCTCGATATGATGTATGGCTTTAAGGTGCAAACGCCTGAGTCAATTGCTTGGGATCTTGAGCAAACGATTCGCTTAAGCCCTGATCAAATTACTACTTATCCACTGACTATCGGCATTGGTAAAAACCGTAAAAAAGCAGGTAGCCTTGCAGGTGAGCCTAATGAGCTTTGGCCGCAATTTCTAGCTGTTAAACAAGCGTTAGGTGACAAGTACATAATGGAGTTCCCATGGACATTTAGCCGTAATTTTGGCCAACCAGTTGAAAACAAATATGTGCTCGACGGTGAAGATTGCTTTGGGGTTGGCTCTGGTGCCTTTGGCCGCTTTGGCGAGCAATTCAACATTTCCAGCTTTGATATCCCAACCTATATTGAGCGTATCAATGCCGGCCATAGTGGTACCTGTTATACCAAACCTCTTGAGCAAAAAGCGCTAATACAACATCACTTAATGATGATGATGGGTCATGGTGTATTAGATAATCAACAATTTAAAGCCCATACCGGTAAAACATTGTGGCAGGCATTTCCCTTAGAAATGAGTTACTTGCATGCAGCTGGGGCAATAAAGAAACAAGGCAGTAACTACCGCACTACCACTGAAGGGCAATTTATTGCGCTGAAAATGTTCTCCGGTTTCTTAGCGGGAATGGACTATCTGCGCGAGCAAGCAAGGGAGTTGCCGTTATCACAACAGCAAGACCGCGAATTAACTGAATCAGTACTTACGTGCACTAACTAAATGCTATAACTAGGGCGATAAACGTGGTTTTGAGTTAAACTTTAGCAGCCATTGCCACAATACTGAATCGATGTAGCATTCACAGGGATGTGAGTGCTAGTTTCAAATCAATCACTCAAATCAATCACTCAAATCAATCACTCAAATCAATCACTCAAATCAATCACTCAAATCAATCACTCAAATCAGCTTTAATTCAAAACTAGCTCAATACAACCCATTGACTATATTACCTATTAGCATAATAGAAGCACATCAATCTCACTTTTCAATAGCCATCCACATTCAATAACGACACCTGACGCTATAATTGCCGCTGTGAAGTTAACAAACCGCCGATAAATAATTACTGAGTTTTTGCTCAAAGTTAGTTATGGTTAAACACCTGTTTAATTCTTGAACATCAATTCTGTCACTATGCGAGTAAGCACAGAAATATCATAAGAAAGGATCCTATTATGCCGATTTATCAAGCCCCCCTTAGAGATTATCAATTCATATTATCTGAATTACTTAATATTTATCAGCAACCTAACTTATCAGGTTTTGATGAAATCGACCCTGAGCTTGCTGATGCTATTTTGCAAGGCGTGGCCGATTTCACTACCGAGATTATGTTGCCGCTTAATGCTTCAGGTGATCTTGAAGGTTGTCAGCTTGTGGATGGCAAAGTGATTACCCCAAAAGGATTTAAACAGGCGTATAAACAATACGTTGATGATGGTTGGGCCACATTAACCTGTGATCCTGAATATGGCGGTCAAGGCTTACCCGAAGTTATTGGCACCTTTGCCACCGAAATGAAAACCGCCACCAATATGGCCTTTGCCATGTACCCAGGGTTAACCCATGGTGCTTACTCAGCTATCCACGTTCATGGTAGTGATGCACTGAAACAAAAATACCTTGCCAAACTGGTCAGTGGTGAGTGGACTGGCACCATGAACTTAACTGAGTCTCATGCTGGCACTGATTTAGCTTTACTGCGCACTAAGGCAACCCCAGCTGCAGATGGCCAATTTGCCATTAGCGGTGAAAAAATATTTATCTCATCTGGTGATCATGATTTAGCGGAAAATATCATTCACTTGGTATTAGCTAAATTACCTGACGCTCCAGAAGGCGTTAAAGGGATCTCATTGTTTGCGGTACCTAAGTTTATGGTTAACGATGACGGCAGTTTGGGGGAAGCTAATAGTTTATCTGCCACCGGCCTTGAACATAAAATGGGTATTCATGGTAACTCCACCTGTGTGATGCATTTTGATAATGCTCTAGGTGAATTAGTCGGCGCACCTCATCAAGGTTTAAAGGCAATGTTCACCATGATGAATCAAGCCCGCTTAGGCGTCGGCATTCAGGGTTTAGGCGTGTCTGATATCGCTTATCAAAACGCATTGGAATATGCTAAAGGTCGCATTCAAGGCCGCGCGTTATCTGGTGCTAAACAACCAGAGCAAGCCGCTGACTCTATTTTAGTTCATGGCGATGTGCGCAGAATGCTGTTGTCGCAAAAAGCATTTAATGAAGGCACCCGCGCCTTAATGGGCCAGCAAGCGCTTTGGCTAGACTCTGCTGAGCGCCATACTGATCCCGCACAAGCAAAACAAGCTTCAATGCTGGCAGCGCTATTTACCCCAATAGTAAAAGGCTTTGTCACCGACCAAGGCTTTAAAGCCTGTGTTGATGCGCAGCAAGTTTATGGCGGCCACGGATATATTAACGAATGGGGCATGGAACAATTTGTCCGCGATATTCGCATTGCGATGATTTATGAAGGCACCAATGGCGTACAAGCATTGGATTTAGTTGGCCGTAAATTACTCTCAGATAAAGGCGCTGCACTGACATTGTGGTCAGGGATGGTTAAACAACTCATCCAAGAAAACAGCGCCAATGCAAACATGCAGCCTTACATTGCCGGCTTAATGGATGCGGCAGGCGATTTAGAAAAAGCCACTGGCTTTATCGTCAAATCTGCCAGCACTAATCCAGATATTATTGGCGCAGCTTCTATGGCCTACATGCAGTTATTTGGCATCACCACACTGGCGTGGATGTGGACCCGTATTGCCGCCACCTCGTTTGCAGCTATTGAAGCTGGTACTGAAGAAACGGAGTTCTATAAAGGCAAACTTAAAACCGCTCAGTTTTATATGAGCTACTGGGGCAGTCAGACTCGAAGCTTACGTAAGCAAATTGAAGCAAGTAGCGAACATATTGCCAGCTTTGATGACGCGGATTTTTAATCGCAAATAACGATACATTCAAACTACGCCCTAATAATATCTGAGTTACTGGGGTAGCCAGGCTCGAAGTTTACCTAAGCAAATTGAAGCGAGTAGCGCATATTGCTAATTTTGATGAGGCGGATTTTTAACGCTGCTTTGTAAGTAACTACCAAAAACAAGTCCAAACAAAAACAGCGCCTATAAATCAATATAGGCGCTGTTTTATTTAAGAGTAACTCGTTAACTGCAACGAACTAGTCCCAAAGAAATTCTCTAAAATGCTTACGGCATACCGACTCGTAACTTTCGTTACCGCCAATGGCAACTTGCTCACCATCACGCATAGGCTTACCGTTGCCATCCAGTCTTAACACCATGTTGGCTTTACGGCCGCAATGGCAAATAGTTTTAAGTTCTACCAATTTATCAGCCCAGGCTAATAAGTATTGGCTTCCGGTAAACAATTCACCTTGAAAGTCGGTTTTTAAACCATAGCACAGCACTGGAATATCAAAATTATCAACCACATGGGTTAACTGCTTAACTTGCTCTTTACTTAAAAATTGCGACTCATCAATTAATATGCAGTGCAGCTTTTGTTCAGCAAGTTGCTTTTCAATAAAATAAGCAAGGTTATCACCATCACTAAAAACATGGGCTTCGGTTTCAATACCAATACGAGAAGCCACTTTGCCAATACCATAACGATCATCAATTGACGCTGTCATGACTAAGGTATTCATTCCACGTTCACGGTAGTTGTACGATGATTGCAGTAGCGAAGTTGATTTACCTGCATTCATTGCAGAATAGTAGAAGTAGAGTTGCGCCAAAACGGTGTGTCCTTATGGTTATTTACCGTGGCAGTTTATCATTTTTTCAGCAGCGAAATAAGCGTTAGAATAGATAAACTCATGTCGGTATCACAAAAAATCATCTCTGTGCAGCTGCGCTTTTGAGCTAATCACCTCTCGCAGCAGTAATTACATGTTAAATCCAGTTAACATGTCACATTTATTAAACAGTTAACGTTAAAAAAGCCATCATAGTTCACGCTTTTTGTATTACTTCAGATACGATTAAGAAACAATTGATAGATTGTTTGAACAATAAAATATAATAGGAAGTCTAAACACTATGCATAAAACACTTGTTGCTGCAGCTATTGCTGCCACAATCGTCGTAGGTGGATGCTCAATCTCAAATACTGATACAACCCAAGCTGAAAACGTCACTATGATACAAGCAGATAATCCTTTTTTTGCTCCAAGCAGCTTGCAATATCAAACCCCTAATTTTGCTGACATAAAAAATGAGCACTTCTTACCTGCGCTTGAGCAAGGTATCAATGAGCATTACCAGCAAATCTTGGTTATTGCTAACAATCCAGCGCCTGCAACCTTTGAAAATACCATTGTTGCCATGGAAAAAAGCGGTGAACTATTAGGCCGTACATCGAAGGTTTTTTATAATTTAACCGGTTCAACAAGTAACCCTGAGCTACGTAAAATACAGGGCATTATGGCGCCTAAAATGGCAGCCCATTCTGACAACATTAATTTAAATGCTGCACTTTTTAGCCGCATTGAACAGATTTATAACAGCCGTGAAGGCTTAGAAATTAGCCCTGAAGCAAAACGCTTAATTGAAGTTTATCATCAACGTTTTGTTCTAGCGGGCGCTAAACTAACAGAAGCGCAAAAACAGCAAATTCGTGTATTGAATGAAGAGCAGTCAACCTTGACTAACGAATTCTCACAGCGACTAATGCGCTTAAGTAAAGAAATCGCCGTAGTCGTTGAGGATGAGTCAGAGCTTGCGGGTTTATCAGCAACCGCCATTAAATCAGCAGCCATTGATGCCAGTGCAGCAGGCCATGAAGGTAAATACTTACTTAGCATTACCAACACCACTCGTCAGCCTGTATTAGCCCAACTAGACAACCGTCAGTTACGTCAACAAGTATGGCAAGCATCTGCTAACCGCGGTTTAACGGGTGACAATGAAACCGCTTCTTTAGTGGCTCGTTTAGCGCAACTACGTGCCGAAAAAGCCCAATTACTGGGTTATGACAGTTGGGCAGATTACCGCTTAGCGCCACAAATGGCCAAAACCCCAGATGCGGTTTATAAGATGTTTGGCTCAATGGTGCCTGCTGTAGTTGAAAACACCCAAAAAGAAGCCGCAGACATACAAGCAATGATCACCAAAATGGGCGGCGACTTTACCCTTGAACCATGGGATTGGGCTTATTATGCCGAGCGTGTACGTAAAGAAAAATTTGATTTAGATGAGGCATCAATTAAGCCTTATTTTGAATTTAATCGTGTACTGGAAGATGGCGTGTTTTTCACTCTTAAAGAATTGTATGGCGTGACCTTAACACCAAGACCTGATCTGCCTGTTTATCACCCTGATGTAAAAGCGTATGAAATGTTTGATGAAGATGGCAGCAGTATGGCTATCTTTTATGCTGATTACTTTTCTCGTGAAGGTAAACGTGGCGGCGCTTGGATGAACTCGTTTGTGGGTCAGTCTGAGTTATTAAACAACAAGCCTGTGGTAGTTAATGTGATGAACATTAAGAAAGCCCCTGAAGGTCAGCCAACATTTGTGAGCTACAGTGAAGTCACCACCATGTTCCATGAAATGGGCCATGGTACCCACGGTATGTTCTCAAAAGTTACTTACCCATCACTTGCGGGCACCTCAGTATCACGTGACTTTGTAGAGTTCCCATCGACATTTGAAGAAGACTGGGCAGCGCACCCTAAAGTGCTGGCTAACTATGCTAAGCACTATGAAACAGGCGAAGTCATTCCTGAGGCACTACTAGAAAAATTACTTGAGTCTCGCAGCTTTAATCAAGGGTTTGACACCTTAGAGTATATGGCGGCAGCACTAGTTGATTTAGAGTGGCATTCACTTGCTGCTGATGTGCCATTACAAGATGTGGCGAGCTTTGAAGCAAGCGCCCTGAAAAAACACGGTGTTGACATTAAAGCGGTACCACCTCGTTACCGCTCAAGCTATTTTGCTCACGCTTTCCCGGGCGGCTACTCTGCAAGTTATTACGCTTACATGTGGAGTGAAATCCTTGCAGCTGATGCCTTTGCTTACGTACAAACTCAAGGCGGTCTAAACCGTGAAATTGGGATGAAGTATCGCAAAACCATTCGTGAAGTGGGTAACTCAGTACCACCAATGGATGCGTATAAAGCCTTCAGAGGTCAAGAGCCGACGACTGATGCATTACTTGAGCGTCGTGGTTTAAACTAACGCTATTAGAACCTTGTGGCTTAACATCATTTAAGTTTGGTTAAAGCTAATTTTATTTAGCACTTAAACTTAAATCCTAAAAATGCCGCTCATTTGAGCGGCATTTTTTTATCTCAATTTTCACCTAGATCCGAGTACGCTGATTAGCAGTACCTGTTAATCCCTATAATTGCTAACCCTTGCACCCACCATTGGCAGAAACAGTCATTCACTCACAGTGCTAATCGCTGCTTCTCTTCGCTAACAATAACTGCTGCATAAACAAAACATGTGAGCTTAAACCTTTGAGGTTCACTCTAGTGATTCGACTTAGATATTTAGCTTATATATACCACTTTATTATGCAGCCTTGATTTTAAAACATAAAAAATGCCGCTCATCTGAGCGGCATTTTCATACAAGTTAGCTATATCTAAAGTTCGCGATAAGCTTAAATCAAACCGAGTTAGCTTACGCTATTTAGTGATCAACTTCAGTCCAATAACGCTTAATACAAATAGCACACTACAGGTGACCAAGCCCATGGCCACTGACGCGGTAAAACCTAATACACCGTAGCCAATAATACTAATGACCGCCACGATTAACGCATAAGGTAATTGCGTCATTACGTGATCGATATGGTGACAACTCGCCCCCGTTGACGACAAGATAGTGGTATCTGAAATCGGTGAACAATGATCGCCAAATACTGCACCAGATAACACGGCTGCAAGCATAGGTAACATCATAGTGCTATCACTGCCCATCGCCATATCAGCTGCAATTGGCAACATGATACCGAAGGTACCCCAGCTGGTGCCGGTTGCAAATGCGGTTAGGCCTGCTAATAAAAATAATACTGCAGGTAGCATCGCAAATGGAATATTGCCTGTGGCTAAACTGGCCATGTATTTACCGGTTTCAAGGTTGCCAATAACCGTTGAAATCGTCCAAGCAAATAACAAAATATAAATGGCAGGTAGCATTGATTTAGCGCCAAGTTTGATGCCAGTGAACACCATAGGCAGAGCAATTTTTTGCTTCACAGTTAATACTAAGGTGACCGCTAACCCCACCAGTGAACCGTAAAATAGTGACGAGCTCACTTCAGTATTTTCAAATGCTCCTAAAATGCTAAAAGGTAAATCATTAGCTGATAATGCATCAGCGCCTGACGCCACCATGAAATAGAAGGTTGCCGCAACTAACACTAATATAGGTAAGAATAAGCCAATGATTTTACCGGTTTCCGCTTCTGGTAAATCGGCTGTGGCTCCTGGTGGTAAGCCTTTAGATTCGTCGAACAACTCACCCTTTTGGGCATTTTGTTCATGCTTACGCATTGGGCCAATATCTAAACCAAATAACGCCACACACACCAATAATAATAATGCAAAAATGGCATAAAAGTTCATTGGGATCATTTGCAGGAACACACTTAAATGCCCTGTATCAGCAAAGCCATGAGCCGTTAAAATCCCGCCGATCAGGGCGATAATGTACGCCCCCCAGCTTGAAACAGGCGAGATAACACAAATTGGTGCCGCTGTTGAATCCAATAAGTAGGCTAATTTAGCCCGTGAAATGTGGTAACGGTCGGTGATTGGACGTGCAATAGATCCCACCACAATACTGTTAAAGTAGTCATCAATAAACACTACAACACCAAGGAAGATAGTCATCAACTTGGCATCACGTTTATTGCGAATACGTTGATGAGCCCAATCAGCAAAGGCGCGAGCTGAACCACTTACCGTGATTAATGCCGTGATCATGCCCAAAATCACCAAGAAACCTAAAATTTGTAGGTTCCATGAATTGAGCGCGCCATCATCCCAAACTAGACCCGTGACGGTAGTCAGTAAATTTGAGGCTGCAGCGCTAACTGAAAAATCACCGAGTAAAAACACCCCGGTGATAATACCTAAGCCCAATGAAAGTAAGACTCGGCGAGTTAATACTGCGAGCAAAATAGCCACTACTGGTGGCAAAAGCGAGAGAGCCGAATCGGCGTAACTTGTTATCATCATTTCTTATAATTTCTTCGTTGAGTACGAATGGAGAATAACTGATAAGGCAAGTTTACGTTGAATACGTAAACGAAATTCTTTTCAGTAGCACTCCACAGTAATATCAATATCGTTGTCGATATATATTCTTCTACCCTTTCGGATAGAAATTACCATGACAGTGCAGTCCCTTTCGGTAACTGCCCCAATAAATGGTTTTGATAGAATCCATTTACTTCGGCACTAAATCCTTTCCGAATAAGTTATTGGCATCACCCAACTCACCCGTACTGATACTTAATGCACCTCTACTTATGCTAACAACAGAAAGGCTCTGTATATCAACACCCCATCATACAAACATAAGCAGTAGCATCATTGCCAGATAAAACTTGATTATCTTGTGATATATAACATCACAACTAAAACCGCGCACATTGACGCAGCACCAGTGTAACCTTTTATTAGCAAGGGTTCATATTTAACGCAGTGGTAATTTTTGCTCACTGATAGAACAGCACCGCAAATAACAACGCATTAGTATAAATTGGCAGCAACTATCTACGGAACATTAAAAAAGGCTTTTACCTCTCGGTAAAAGCCTTTTAGTGCCGTTTTTTATTAGTGGATATTAACTCACTAAAAAACTAGCGTAAGCCATAATCCTATTATAAAGAGCATTATTTAGGACTCTTATTTAGGGCTCTAATTAAGGGCTCTAATTAAGGACTATAGCAAATTAGTTAGCTCAGGGATCGCTTCAAACAAATCAGCTTCCAGACCATAATCTGCAACCTGGAAAATCGGCGCTTCAGGATCTTTGTTGATTGCCACAATGACTTTAGAGTCTTTCATACCAGCAAGATGCTGAATAGCCCCTGAGATACCTACAGCAATATACAGATCAGGTGCGACAATTTTACCAGTTTGACCTACTTGTAAATCATTCGGTACAAAGCCAGCATCAACAGCTGCGCGCGAAGCACCAACAGCAGCAGTTAATTTATCAGCAAGCGCTTCTAAAATAGCAAAGTTCTCACCACTGCCCATACCGCGGCCGCCGGAAACAATCACCCCAGCACTGCCAAGCTCAGGACGCTCTGATTCAGTTAATGTTTGCGAAACAAATTCTGCCGCTGCTGTGGCAACAAAATCAACCATAACCGCTTCTGCACTGCCGTCATTGGTTGCGGCATCAAAAGCACTGGTTCGTACTGTTAGCACTTTAACCGCATCTAAACTTTGCACTGTCGCTAATGCCGAACCGGCATAAACAGGACGCACGAAGGTATCTGTGCTTACAACTTCAATCACTTCAGAAATTTGCGCCACATCTAATAACGCCGCGACTCGTGGCAGGGTATCTTTACCGACACTGCTAGCCGCAGAAATAATATGTTCGTAATCACCTGCAAGGTTAACCACTAACTGTGAAAGGTTTTCTGCTAGTTGCGCTTGATACACAGCATTATCAGCAACTAATACCTTGCTTACGCCTGTTAATGCTTGCGCTGCGGTAACTGCTGCAGCGCAATCACTACCAGCAACTAACACATGCACATCACCACCAATGGCAACCGCTGCGCTTACTGCTTTAGCGGTATCTAATTTTAAGCTTGCGTTATCATGTTCAGCTAATACTAAAATAGTCATAATTAGATCACCTTCGCTTCATTTTTTAACTTTTCAACTAATTCAGCCACTGAATTCACAATGATGCCAGCTTTACGCTCAGCTGGAGGGGTGACTTTTATAATGGTTTGATGTGCTTTTAAGCTTACGCCTAAATCATCAATTGAAAGTGTCTCTAATGGCTTACGCTTAGCTTTCATAATATTAGGTAATGATGCGTAACGAGGTTCATTTAAACGTAAATCAACCGTAACCACCGCTGGTAATGGCATTTTTATTGTTTGTAAGCCGCCGTCAATCTCACGGGTTACTTCTGCACTGTCTGCCGTTAATGTTAGCTCTGATGCAAACGTTGCTTGAGGCATATTCGTTAATGCAGCTAGCATTTGACCGGTTTGGTTATTGTCGCCATCAATAGATTGCTTACCAAATATCACTAATTCTGCTTGTTCTTTTTCTTGAACCGCTTTTAAAATTTTAGCAATCGATAACGGCACTAACTCGTCATCAGTCAGGACATGAATAGCACGGTCGGCACCAAGCGCCATCGAGGTACGTAATTGTTCTTGAGCATTTTTAGCTCCAATAGTGACCACAACAATTTCCGTAACACTTCCTGCTTCTTTCAATCTTACAGCTTCTTCAACTGCAATTTCACAGAATGGGTTTAACGCCATTTTCAAATTAGCAGTATCAACATTTGTGTTGTCAGCGTTTACTCTGACCTTCACATTTGCATCGACTACGCGCTTTACAGGCACCAATACTTTCATGGGATTTCCTTTTACACCTTCAATGTATGTGGACGGCACATTGGTTTTAACCAATGTAATATGGCTCAACTTTACGGCCTGTTAACGTTAACGTCAACCTAAGTCAAACACTTGTTTATATTTTTTTTGGCTCAATGTGCGTTTAAAAGAACTGACATCTGCACAATTTATATTAAATAAGGTACCTAAAAGGTAGATTAATTAATTTTTATCTACTTATTGATGATTTTATTTGATCCATTCAGATTTAGTTTCTATTATTAATGACTATTCAAGTAAACTTATTTTTTTACTATTAAATATTGTGCTTTATTGACATGCTTAATGGTCAATTAAATTTGACACTCCAATGCTAAATAATTAAGCAATGTAGCGATTTTGATAGGTATTCTTTAATCTCTAAAGCATTACTTGAAAACTTATTATTTAATAACCATTAGGATGCACATTGATATGAGTGACTTTTTAGAAATACTAACCCATGGTCGTCGTTTTAAAGCTGCAGTTAAAGAGTTGTCTGTAGAAGATTTACGTGAGCTTTCAGTAAAGCTTGAAAAAATCATTACAGAAAGAGAAGAAGACGAAAAAGCAGAACAAGAAGCCAATGCAGAAAGAAATGCACGCATTGCTGAAATTCTAGCGCAAATTGAAAACAGTGGTTTATCAATTGAAGACTTAGGTGAAGTATCAATTAAGCCTGCACCAAAAAAACGTGCGCCGCGCCCTGCTAAATACCAAATTGAAGTTGATGGCGAATTAATCCAGTGGACGGGTCAAGGCCGTATGCCAACTGTGTTCAAAAACCAAGTTGATAATGGCAAAACAATGGAAGACTTCTTAATTCCTGGTATGGAATAACACTTGCTGTTTTGACATCCTTCATATAGAAAAAGCTTACTTTGGTAAGCTTTTTTCTTATCTGTATTCTATTCCCACCTGCTAGCAAGCATTGTAAACTATACTACATTCACCTCTTTTGAATTAGGCTTTACTATGAACGTTTCTCGTCCTGTTTTTTCTTTAGCTATAAGCTCAGCAATATTATTATCTGGTTGTGCTAGTGAATACACTTTTAATAGTAACCTAGACGCTAAGGCAATTGATGACTATTTCAAACCTGGAAATGTGGTTCTATATAAAGAGAACCAACGCCCTAAAGGGTCATTTGAGGTGTTAGGCCTAGTTGAAGGTGAATCATGCCAACAAACTGCTGATGGGGTTCCTGCAAGCATTGCAGATGCGAGAACCGATGCACGAAAACAGGCGGTCGAGCTAGGTGCCAATGGGCTAATGATCAAAAAATGCCTATTAACAGAACAACAGGTCGACAGCTGCTACAGCCAAGCAATTTGTGTCGGCCAAGCAATTAAAACCGCTACTGAGCAGTAGATACTTGTTAATAATTTAGTATTAGAGCAACCGACTATTAATGGCTAATGGTCAAAGAAATTAAACCATCAGGCTAAGTGTCTAAGTCATTTTATTTATGCTGTTATCCGAAGCATTTTAAAGACGTTAACACCCGCTTTGCTTAAAACCTTACATTGGCTAATGGCTCTTTAGTATTAAATTAACAAAGCATTGAACATTTATTAGGTTCAATGCTTGATTATGCCCCCTCTTAATTTATTAGTAACAACACTTGACGGTTTCTTAGACATGAAAACAGATCCTAACGCGCAAAACTTTAGTTCTCAAATAGAGGCCGTCGGGTATTGTCGTACCCCTTACAAACAAAAGTTTGGTATCCCAAGACAACCAGGGTTGGTAAATATTAAAGGTGTTATTGAATTAGCCCCTCAAGTCAATAACCTTGATGCGGTTAGAGGTATTGAACAATATTCACACTTATGGCTGCTTTTTTGTTTTCATGAAAACCTACAGCAAGGTTGGAAAAATACCGTCAGACCACCAAGATTAGGTGGCAATGAAAAGTTAGGCGTATTTGCCACCCGCTCTACATTCAGACCTAATGGTATTGGCCAGTCAGTGGTTAAATTGCATAAGGTTATTCAGAAAAATGGCAAAGTTTGTCTTGAAATATCCGGCATGGATTTATTAGATGGTACCCCCATTATTGATATAAAACCTTATATTCCATTTTCTGACTCAATAGAAAGTGCGACAGGTGGCATCGCTCAAGATGCGCCAAAATTAATTGATGTACAATTTTCAAGCTTGGCAAAAGCGCAAATTGACGCCCACTCATCTAAGCTCAATAACAGTGATTTAATTCAACTTATTACTGACGTGTTAGCTCAAGACCCTCGACCTGCTTATAAAAAAGCCAAAGCAGATCCAAAATTATATCAAGTGGCCTTATATGATATTGATATTTTTTGGACCGTCACTGAGCAGCAGATTAATGTTATTGAAATTAAACCCACCAGCGTTGGTCAAAACTAATATGAAGTCTGATTTGAACAGCACCCTTGATACAAACAAAAGTCCTGATTATCAAACTCAGCATAAAAAACGTTTATCTTGGATGCCGTGGTTGTATTTTTCCTTAAAAGACAAACAATTTACCTGGGCTAAACCCTGGCAAGATGAAGTTCAGCAACAATTTGAGCAGCTTGAAACCATTAAGTTTGGTCAGCAGTGTTTTATCGCCCCCGAAGCCAATGTGTTTGCAGAGCCTGGGCGCAATATAACTATGGGAAATCAATGCATGATTGCCGCCGAGGTGTTTTTACATGGGCCGATAACCCTAGGCAATGAAGTGGCCATTAATCATGGCTGCTCTTTTGATGGCGGTCGCTGCGGCATCACCATTGGTGATAAAACCCGTATCGCCAATAACGTCACGATTTATGCTTTTAACCATGGCATGTCAGCAGAGCAAGATATCTATCAACAACCCAGTCAATCAAAGGGTATTGTCATTGGCCGTGATGTATGGATTGGCGCCCAAGCTGGCATTGTTGATGGGGTTACTATTGGCAACCAAGCCATTGTTGGCATGGGTAGTATTGTGACCAAAGATGTTCCCGAATTTGCGATTGTTGCCGGTAACCCTGCCAAAATCATTGGCGACCGACGCGATAAATAGTTGCTTTAATTTATCGCCCATATCATTTTGCCATAGCCCTATGGCTATCTTTGTCAGGTATCGCTTAATTATCTGGTGACTTCATCGTTACAGGTGATAAAATGTCGCACATTAATAGCTACTAAGTGGACATTGGGAATGCGAGTTAGCAAGTACCTGCTTTCAACACAAAAAGAAACACCTGCAAATGCAGAAGTCATCAGCCATCAATTGATGTTACGTGCCGGCTTTATCCGTCGTAATGCATCAGGCCTTTATTCATGGTTACCGAGTGGTTTACGTGTATTACGTAAAGTCGAAGCCATTGTTCGTGAAGAAATGAACAAAGTCGGTTCTATTGAAATTTTGATGCCCCTAGTACAGCCGGCCGATCTTTGGGTTGAAACAGGACGTTGGGAAAAATTTGGTCCTGAATTGCTCCGCTTCCAAGATCGTCATAACCGCGACTTCGTTTTAGGCCCAACCCATGAAGAAGTGATTACTGATTTAGTCCGTAAAGAAGTGAGCTCTTATAAGCAATTACCACTGACATTATATCAAGTACAAACAAAATTCCGTGATGAAGTCCGTCCTCGTTTTGGCGTGATGCGTGCACGTGAATTTTTGATGAAAGATGCCTATTCTTTCCATTTAACCCAAGAGTGCATGGATAAGACTTATGCAGACATGCATCAAGCATACTGCAACATCTTTAATCGTATGGGTCTTGCTTTCCGTCCTGTTATTGCTGACACGGGTTCAATTGGTGGTAGTACCTCACATGAGTTCCATGTTCTTGCTAACAGTGGTGAAGACTTGATCGCTTATTCAACTGAAAGTGATTATGCCGCAAACATTGAAAAAGCAGAAACTGCAGCACCAACTGGCACATTAGCCGCACCAACACAGGAAATGACTGTCGTTGATACGCCAAATGCCAAAACCATTGCTGAATTAGTCGAGCAGTTTGAACTTGAAATAACTAAAACAGTTAAAACCTTGATTGTTAAGGGCGCAACTGAAGATGCACCATTGGTAGCATTAGTTATTCGTGGCGATCATGAGTTAAACGAATTAAAAGCTGAGAAGCATGAGCTCGTTGCCTCACCACTTGAGTTTGCCACTGATGCTGAAATGGTTGCAGCTGTAGGTGCAGGTCCAGGTTCAATCGGCCCTGTAGGCCTTGAAATGCCTATTATCATTGACCGTGACGTCGCGCTAGTGAGCGACTTTGCTGCTGGTGCTAACCAAGAAGGTAAGCATTACTTTGGCATCAACTGGGAGCGCGATTTACCAATGGCACAAGCGATGGATATTCGTAACGTAGTTGAAGGTGAAGCAAGCCCAGATGGTAAAGGTGTTTATGCTTTTGCTCGTGGTATTGAAGTCGGTCATATCTTCCAGCTTGGTACTAACTACTCAGAAGCGATGGGCGCAACCGTACTCGATGAAAACGGTAAGTCAAAAGTAATGCAAATGGGTTGTTATGGCGCTGGTGTTAGCCGCATCGTTGCCGCTGCAATCGAGCAAAACCATGATGACCGAGGAATGAAGTTACCTGAGTCACTTGCGCCGTTCACAGTGGGTATTTTACCGATGAACATGCATAAGTCTCATCGCGTAAAAGACATGGCTGAGCAGCTTTACGCTGACTTAAGCGCCCAAGGCATCGAAATCTTATTAGATGACCGTAAAGAGCGCCCAGGTGTGATGTTCAATGACATGGAGCTAATTGGCTTGCCTCATGTGATTGTTATTGGCGATCGTAATATCGATGCAGGCGTGTTTGAATATAAAAACCGCCGCACCGGTGAAAAACAAGATATCCCGTTTGACCAAATTGTTGACTTTATTACCTCGTCAATCAAAGGTTAATCCATTGCCTTAGAGCATTACCTAACAGTAGTGCAGTAAACAACGCACCTTTTTAGGTGCGTTTTTTTTTAGCTTTTTTTCTGATTATAAAATTAGATTGGTAATGATTATGTTATTTTGATTGGTATAACCAGTTATTGTTATACATACTGATATCATCAGCTTATCAAACACACAGGAGAGCATCGTTGTCAGAATCAATTGCACTGGTATTAGGTGGTGGTGGCGCGCGAGCAGCGTATCAAATTGGCGTACTAAAAGCGCTGGTTCAGCTTTATCCGCGAAATCATCATATCCCGTTTGATATTCTTAGTGGTAGCTCAGCAGGTGCAATTAATGCCATTTCATTGGCCACTCATGCCTCTTGTTTTCATTTAGGGGTTCGCAAACTTGATTGGGTATGGCGTCACTTTGAAACCCATAAAGTTTACAGTTCATCGTTTTGGCATGTATTAAAGCACTTATCAAAAATGGCCTTAAAAGGACTGCAAAGTGATAAGGTCAATACCGAAGCGGGCAGCCTGCTTGATAATCAGCCATTACGAAAACTACTGAATCAATTAATCGATTTTCAGCGTATTGAACGCAACATCGGTAGTGGCGCGTTAAAGGCTATTAGCTTAGATGCATCAAGTTATAATGACTCATATTCCTACAGCTTTTATCAAGCTAGCCATAATATTAACGACTGGCAACGGGCAAGAAGACAAGGTACCCGCACCACATTAACCACAGATCATTTGATGGCGACCTCAGCTATCCCATTGGTTTTTCCATCGGTAAAATTAAAACAAGCCTATTTTGGTGATGGCTCAGTACACCAATTGTCGCCGTTATCCAGCCCGATACATCTAGGAGCCAGAAAAATTATGGTGATCAATCTAGATAGCCCTCATAAACAAAGGCACAGTGATATAGATGCTCACCCAAAAACAGCAACCATTGCAGGTCATTTACTGGATACCATTTTCTCAGACACTTTAAACAGTGATTTAGAACGCTTAGAGCGGATAAACAGCACCTTAGACCTTATTCCACCCGCCGATGCTAAGCTGGTTAATTTGCGTAAAATTGACACCTTAGTCATTAAGCCCAGTGAAGATTTAAGTGTTATTGCCGCGCGCTACTTTCAAGACTTACCTCTCGCCATCAGAATATTATTGAAATTTATTGGCATTAATCGTCAATCAGACTCAAGTATCGCGTCATACTTATTATTTGAAAAATCCTACACCAGTGCCTTAATTGATCTCGGTTATAAAGACGCTATGAACCAAATGGATACCATCAAAACCTTTTTTGAACTGGAAACCTAAATAGGCTTCTTGGCTAAATGATTAGTGCAGCACGACTCACTTTGAGATGAACTCACTGCCAAATACGCTGCTATTACAAATAATAAAAAGCAAGTTGCCACGCAACTTGCTTTTTTGGTGGAGAGTGTTTCCACAGGTGCCGCTTAATAAGTATTAGAAGCGTGAAGTGCCACCAATATAGAAACCATCTTCAAAAGCACGATCTGAACGACCATCATACTGGAAGGTCATATTTCTATAACCGAAAAAAACCGCCATATTAGGGTTAAAGTCATACTGCACTTTTCCACCTAATTCGGTGTAACCATCGACATCCGAAAAAGACAATACTGACGGCGCATAATAAGCATCAGCATGCAGCGATATTTTATTGCCTAGCGCAAAGCCATAGTGTCCACCGACGGCAATGACACTGCCATTAGGACTATTATCAAACCAAACACTGGATAACTTAGGGCCAATTTCAATTGAATGCGGACCAGTTTGATGGGTCATATGCATGGCAAACTGCGCCAAGTTACCCTTTTTATCTGAATACACATAACCGGCTTCAAGATTAACATTAGGGTTAATATTGGTCTTAATGTCAGCAGATACCACGTGCTCACTGAGCCCTAAAGAAAACTCAGTAGCATTAACATTGACGCAAAACACACTCGCTGCAATAACAGCCATCATTTTTTTATTCATTTATAACCTCAAACCTAAGTGCTTATGGGCCAAGATTATACTGAGCTAATTAATTAGTCTTTATAAAAAGGCCTAACACGAGCGCCTAGATGGATTAACACACAATTAAACCACAACCAAGTTACAATAAATAAGAGTTAGCAATACCTGTAAGTTAATATATCAAGTCGCGGTTGAGTATAACTTAATCGGTAAAATTAACTGCTCTCGTTGATGGCAAGCCCAGATCAGCTTATGCGTTTATTAAATCCGCATTTTAAATTGTGCACAATCCAATTTGCAGTTATGATAAAACTTAAAAGTATTATTATCGTTTTAGGAGTTGACCATGAGCCAAACATTTTATCAGCAAAGCGCAGTAGACATTCAAGGTAACACTGTATCCATGGATCAATTTAAAGATCATGTGGTATTGGTTGTTAACACCGCTAGCGAATGCGGCTTCACCCATCAATATAAACCCCTTGAGCACCTGTATCAGTTATATAAAGAGCAAGGTTTAGTGATATTAGGGTTTCCATGTAACCAGTTTGGCTCCCAAGAAAAAGGCGACGAAGCTACCATTAGCAAATTCTGTGAACTGAATTTCGGGGTTAGTTTTCCATTATTTAGTAAGGTGGACGTTAATGGCGCCAATGCCGCACCTATCTATCAGTTTCTTAAGTCTTCAGCTAAAGGGTTGCTGGGCAGTGAGTCAATTAAGTGGAACTTCACTAAATTCTTAATAGACAAAGAAGGCAAGGTGTTAAAGCGTTATGCACCGACCATGAAACCTGAAAATTTAGTAGAACAAATTGAGTATCTACTGAAAAAGTAATAGTTACCGCATTAAATCGACACTTTATGTATTTTTAATCTACTGATTTAATTGCATAAAAAATTATTGATAAAAAATATAAAAAAAATTGATGTTTTTTTGAACTATTTCACTTTGAGATGCTCATAGTATATAGACAGTGTTTTCACTTTCATCATCTCCCTGGGACTTCTAGCGCGGTCCCTTTGATCTCAAAGTGGATCAATAGGCAATCGTTTGATTGCCTTTTTTTATGGAGCTAATTTTTGATGAGACTGGTTTGTTAAAGCAAAGTTTATAAAGCACCCCTTAATCCTGACGATGTTCGCCATAAAAGAACAATAAAGGTTATCACAAAAACCCAATAAAAACAGACACATAAAAATGTATCGCTTTCGATCATTCTAAATATTTAAAAAATAATAAATTTTATTGAACCATTTGCAGCTTAGCCTCTCTTAGTAATGTAGCTAGTCAGTAATAGGCTAACCCCTCATCAAGGTTATTTCGATACTGAGCTTTTATAGATTTAATCTCCCCAATTATTTCGCTACTCGAATTTGGTAACTCTTTTTCATCATCACTCCCAATTGGGACATTGCTAACACGCTAGCGCACCGTTAACAGTGACCCGCATAGAAATACTTCTGGCAATCCACTGGGTTGCCATTTTTTTTGCGCCAAGTTTATCTCAGCTTGAATATGACCTGAGATTAAACACCAATTCAAACTGCTGATTTAAAACTAAATTGAAGTAATAAAATCCAATCAAACCAGCTAGCCAAAAAAATTTTAAAATAATTTACCGCGGTAATGAACTTTTTTGAAAT
>NZ_JAUORL010000036.1:0-46000 GCF_030548015.1 Shewanella sp. 4_MG-2023 | reverse complement strand
GTAGGGCTAATTCTTGCTCGATAGCTTTTTTAGCCACTGCAAAAGCAATATATTTGCTCACTTGCTGAATGTCTTCCAGTCTTGGCAGTAATGAGCCGGTACCATTTTGACCAAGGGGTGAACACTCTGCCAGCGCACGACTTGATGCCATCAGCATTTCATCTGATACCCGAGTTGCGCCACTTGCTAATACGCCTAAGCCAATACCGGGGAAGATAAAGCTATTGTTACATTGAGCAATTTCAAAGGTTTCTTCTTCAATTACAACTGGTTCGAACGGGCTACCGGTAGCCACAAGTGCTTGGCCATTGGTCCAATGCAGCACATCTTTAGGCGTTGCTTCAACGCGGCTGGTTGGATTAGATAGCGGGAATACAATCGGGCGCTTGCAATGGCTATGCATGGCTTTGATTATTTCTTCGGTAAATAAACCTGGCGCACCAGATACGCCAATAAGCACAGTTGGCTTGGCATTATTAACCACATTAAGTAATGAAATGTGATCGCTAAATCCGTCCCAGTTTTCAATATTAGCGGTTTTTTGTGCCAGTTTTTGCTGGAAGCCTAACAGGGTTGGCATGTTATCAAGTAACAGTCCCCAGCGGTCGACCATAAACACTTGTGAGCGTGCTTGCTCGTCGCTAATACCTTCAGCAACCATTTGCGCCACAATGGCTTCAGCAATACCACAGCCGGCACTACCAGCGCCTAAAAAGGCGACTCTTTGCTTACATAATTGCGTGTTTGCAGCTTTACAGGCTGCTAGTAATGAACCTACAGTCACTGCTGCAGTACCTTGAATATCATCATTAAAGGTACAGAATCTATCTTTGTAGCGCTCAAGTAATGGCATGGCATTTTTCTGAGCAAAATCTTCGAATTGGATTAATGCTTCAGGCCAGCGACGACTAACCGCTTGCATAAACTCTTCAACAAACTCAGCGTATTCTTCACCGCCAATACGCTGGTGGCGCCAGCCCATATACATAGGGTCTTCTAGTAAATGAGGGTTGTCAGTGCCGACATCTAAGGTGATCGCCAAGCAGTACGCCGGACTGATCCCGCCACAACTGGTGTATAAAGATAATTTACCAATGGGGATCCCCATGCCACCAATACCTTGATCGCCTAAGCCTAAAATGCGCTCGCCATCGGTTACCACAATGACTTTTACTTTATGACGGGTCGAGTTATTGAGGATGTCATCAATACGGTCTTTATTGGAATACGAGATAAACAGACCACGGTTACGGCGATAGTTTTTAGAAAAACGCTCACACGCTAAGCCTACCGTAGGGGTATAGATGATTGGCATCATTTCACTGATGTGATTACGCACTAAACGATAAAAAAGCGTTTCGTTGGTATCTTGAATATTACGCAGGTAAATATGCTTATCGAGATCGTTAGTAAAGTTTTTATATTGATCATAAGCACGCGATGCTTGCTCATCGATAGTTTCAACCACCCAAGGGATAAGCCCTTCAAGGTTAAAGTAAATGCGTTCTTCTTCGCTAAAAGCAGTGCCTTTATTGAGCATAGGAGATTCAAGAATCGCTGGACCTGCGAAAGGAAGATAGAGAGGGCGTTTATTCTCGTCCATTGGAAACCTTATTGTCAGTGACGTATTGCAGTTATTTTTATCTACAGTTAGTTAATTTTTATCTCAAAGATAGAATTTTGTTGTTAATCGTAGACGTATCTTGTTATCGGTGCAGGTTATCACATCTTGATTTTATTGTGGTCTGTTAAGTGAGCCTAATCACAGATTTTTATTGATGTTTTTTTAGGCATTGGCTATTTACCTTTATGGTAAAGGCTTAAAAGTCATGTGGATGTATTTACTGAGGTTTTAGATAATCCACACAATCAGCTGTGATTTTGACAAAGTTGGTTACATTTTTAGCGGCGTAATTTAGCGCGGTTCTGCCATGATGATTTTAAGGTGTTTTACATATTGGGGTGTTATGGCAGTTCCTTTTATCTTGTTAGGCAGCGCAGCAATCACAGCAATGCTGATGGCTGACGAGCACAAAAAGCGTCAATTGCTCCATAGACAACGCTATTTAGGTCGTGCGCCAGCGGTGCCTGATGACAACAATTTCAGCCCATTACTGCCAAGTATATTGCATCATAATAAGGTCAAGGTAAGCCCAGAGGCTGGGGCCATCGTGTGCTGTTTTGTATTTGGGGTCATTGAACATACAGGCGTGTGGCTTGGGGATAATAGCTTGGTGGAGTTACATGGCAGTGGCTTAATTAGGCCTATTTCGTCGGCGCGCTTTTTAAAAAGCCGCAGTGGCAGCCGGATTTTTCAAGCTTGTAATCATCTTCATCAACCCCTTGTAGCTCCTGAGGCGCTAGAAAGGGCGCAGCAATCATTATTTCAATATCGTGAGTATGAGCTATTCAATAATAACTGTCATCGGTTTGTGTGGTCTTGCATTAGCGGTCAAGAGGTGGCGATTTCAAATTTTGACAAACTTAATCAACGCTTAGCCCAGCATTTTAAACAAGCCATTTATTGGGATGAGCTGGCATCGCCAGATAGGCCTTATTGATACAAATAAAAATGCACAGCCTAAGCTGTGCATTAAATAAGGAAGCTTAAACGCTAAGGAAAATATTACATTCCGCGATGTTTAAGTGATAAACCTTTAAGGAAGTTACGTAAAATCTGATCGCCACAGGTTTTGTAGTTTTTATGGCTAGGATTACGGAATAACGCGCCTAATTCAGACTTACCAATAGCCAAGTCAGCAGAACCAATCAGCTCAATAATGTCATCTTCACGAAGTTCTAATGCGATACGTAATTTCTTGAAAATTAAGTTGTTGGTTAGATCTTTTAGCGGTGCAGGTACTTCACTACCTTCACGTAAACCACGTTTTTCGATGATAAAGCCATCTAAAAACTGACACATTAATTTGTCATTACAAGCTTTATAACCTTCTTCCTCTTCTTTCTTTAATAAGCTAATGATTTCGTCATTGCTGACTTCAACATTTGCTTGAGCGAAGATTTTAGTCATTTTGGCATTTGAGTAATCAAATACAAAACGAAGGCGGCGAAGGATGTCATTGTTAATCATAAAGGTCTCTGGGCGCGGCTGCGCTGGTAAAGTAAGTGCTTATGTTTAAAGTTACCTGAACGATATTACTATCACATCGCTTTAGGCTTAAAACACATTGAACAGTGATTATACCTGAGTTGAGGGCATTAGGTCAGATTATCTACCCACAGATCCGCTCTCTCATAATTATGATGCGGATATGCCAGTTCATGCTATGGCTTATTGTGACTGACTTATTGACATTGTAACTGGTTAAATTTGCTTTTAAAAAGCGATTATAGAATTAATTTCCAGTAAATAAATACAGCTGAGAAACCGACTAAATAGGTTAAACCAAACCAAGATAATATTTTCATTTTCAAACCATATCGATGTTCTTCAGGTAATGAATTACTGGTCATCAAGCGATAATTAAGCCAAGCAAAAATAACCGTGGTCATAAATGCTAGGGTCATAACAAACTCAAGCAGTGGTAATAGGGCGCCTTTAAAGAACCAAATTAAAGCCATTGCGAAGGCGGAAACCAGCAACATAACTCGGGTTAATCGTGCCGAGCAGTCTGGTTTATGGGTTAAAAGCTGCCAGCCAATATCTAAGGTTCTACTGTAACCATCAATCACGGTTACTGTGGTACTGAAAATACATAAAAAAGCGACAAGGGCAATCAAATAACGACTTTCTTGGCCCATAACATCGCTGTATAAATCGATCAGCTGGCTGGCAAATTTAGCCCCAGAGCTGGCAAATTGCTCACCACTACCATGCATAACCAGTGCCCCTAGGGCGAGAAACACAATCGCTAAAATAGCGGTGACAATAAAGCCTAAGTTAAAGTCAAAGATGGCTTGCTTACTGGTGACGGTTTGTGTTTTTTGCTTTTCCAATAGCCATAAAGAGTTCCAGGCACTGACTTCAATTGGCGCTGGCATCCAGCCCATCATTGCCACTAAGAAACCCACATAAGCCCATTGCCAAGGTGATTCACTGGGCACAGTTGCAACCGTTCCTGCTGAGTGATTAAAAGCTAATGTCACAGCGATTAGCGTGGTTAATGTCAGGGCTAGCATGATGACTTTAGTCAGTTTATCGAGTAACTGATAATGACCGAGGATCAATAATGCCAGCGAGCTGACTAAGACCAAAAAAGCCAGTATATCAATGGGCAGCGGCACAAACTGGGTTAGCATGGCTGCGGTTAACATACACACACCGGCAGTGCTGGCAATGGCAGCAATGGTATTTAAACAGGTAAACATCAGCAGGTAGCCACGACCTTGCTTTAAATAGCCATGGAGTAAGCTTTCGTTGGTGGCAGCGGTATAGCGAGCACCCGCAGCAAAGAAAGGGTACTTAAGAATATTGACTGCGAGAACAACCCAAGCTAATTGCCAACCAAACTCGGCGCCAGCACGGGTTGATGCCACCAAATGAGAGGCGCCAATGGCCGCTGCAGCCATTAAAATCCCCGGCCCTAGGCTGGCAAAGAGGGTGGCAAATCGGCTAGAGCGGCTTGTTGCTGGCTGAGCTGTTGTCATTATTTGTCTCGTTATTCTTCACGTCATGGGGCTGACATAAAATAGCTGCTTATTACACTATCTTATTGTTTAAATTGATAATGACTATGTCACACTTTATCAATAGTTGAATATAGCAAATTAATGGCTTACTGGTACGATTTGTTACATTTGCCTAAAAATCAATCGTTGACATCCTGTGGAAATTACTTAGGTTAGTGTATTGCGAAGTACTAATATACTGCGCGTTATTAGAAACTCAATCGAAAGAGTTCAGCTAAACCAGACTTAAAAATGATGTTGAGTCTAAACAAGTTAATATTTTAAATTAGGGATAATTATGTCACGACCTCAATTCTGGCGGAGCGCTTGCGCTACTGCCGTATCACTTATGCTCACCCCAACGTTTTTAACGCAGACCGCTTTTGCTGCCGAACCCGAAGTCGAACGCATTGAAGTTACTGGTACTCATATTAAACGGACCGATCTCGAAGGGGCTTCACCAATGACGGTGTTAAGCGCTGAAGATATTGCCCGTTCTGGCGCTCAAGATATTTCACAACTGCTCAGTAAACTCCCGGTATCGGGTAGTGGTACTTTTTCTACCCAAGGTAACAACTCAGATGACACTGCTAATGGTGGCGCAGCTGTGTCACTTCGTGGTCTTGGCGCTGATGCCACCTTGGTGTTATTAAACGGTCGCCGTATTGCGGTATCGTCGTTTGCAAAATCAATTGATACTGCCTTTGTTGATATAAATTCAATTCCGATTTCTGCAGTTAAGCGAATTGATATCGTTAAAGACGGCGCTTCTGCAACCTATGGTTCAGATGCGATTGCTGGTGTGATAAACATCATCATGAAAAAAGATTTCGAAGGCTTTGAGGTTAACGGCAAGATTGCTGAAACCGTTGAAGATGGCGGTGGTCAGCAAGCTGGCTCTATTTTGTGGGGCACGGAAGCGGCGAATGGAAAGTCTCATACCACAGTAATTTTTGATTATTTTAAAGAGCGTGAAACCTTATTTGCCGATCGTGATTATTCACGTTCAGCAGATCAAACTGCAAATGGCGGTAGCGACTTTAGATCGTCTGCGGGTAACCCTGGTTCATACATTCCTGCAACCATTGGTATGGATGGCTCAATTACCCCTAAATCAGACTTGTTTGGCTGGACCCCTGATGTTAATTGTCCCGCTGATAGTGTTAAAGGCAGTTACTGCCGCTATGATTACGCGCCAGAAATGACCTCAGTGCCAGAGTCGAGCCGCATGGGCTTATCAGTATTTCAAAACTATGAATTTAATGATGATTTAAGTCTATTTGCTGAGCTTATGTATCAGCATAATGAAAGTGTGATTAAAGGCGCTGCCAGCCCATCTTTTGGTGAGTTTTACATGCTCAACGATAACCCACTGTTTACCAGTGGCGCAGCTATTAATCCGTTTCCTGGTGAAGACTTGACCATGCGTCGGCGTTTAACTGAAACTGGGCCGCGACAAAAATCATCAGAATCAGATAGCGCCCGTGTGGTGTTAGGCTTAAATGGTATGTTGTCTGACTGGGAATGGGAATTAGCTTACACCTATTCTTATAACCGTAACCTTGAATTTGGTGAGCAAGGCTTTGTGTGGACGCCACGTTTACAAGAGGCCATAAACTCAGGCGCGTTTAACCCGTTAGCGACGACCCAGCAAGGCACTGTGATTGACGATATCAGTGTTAATACCACCCGAAGTGGTAAATCAACCACCAATGCTTTCGACGGTAAAATCAGTGGCGACTTAATGGATATGCCTGCGGGCAGTTTAGCCATGGCGGTCGGTTTTGAGTACCGTGAAGAGTCATTGTCAGATAATCCTGATGAGCTGTTTAAGCGTGGTGAAATTTTTGGTACTGAAGCCACAGAAGCTGCAGGTGAACGCGATCAAACTTCATTATTTATTGAGTTAGCGGTACCGATTTTTGAGCGTTTAGAAGCGCAATTAGCGCTGCGTTATGAAGATTACAGCGACTTTGGTGATACCACTAACCCTAAAATAGCACTGCGTTATACCCCGCTTGATAACCTCACATTGCGCGCCAGTTGGGGCGAAGCGTTTAGAGCGCCATCACTGGTGCAATTAGGTTTAGGTCCTTCTCAGGAGTCACCTGGTTTAGTGGATACCACACGTTGTCCATTAACGGGCTTAGAAGAAGATTGTACTGCCCAAGAGCGTACGGTGATATTTTCTGGTAACCCTAATTTACAACCTGAAGAGTCGACCTCATATAACGTGGGCGGTGTTTGGGAAATCACTGATGGTTTAAGTGTCGGGGTGGATTACTGGAATTACGATCAAGATGGTTTGATCACCTCTGATACCCAATACTTAGTCGATACCCAAGGTGATAATGCCAATGTGGTTAAGCGTGAACCTTCATCGACTAATGTTCCCGGGCGCATTATTGAAATTTATGACCAATTTGGCAACTTAGGTAGTCAATCTACAGACGGTGTCGATTTTGATGTCAAATATGTATTGAATACCGACTCTGCTGGTGAGTTTGGCTTTAGCTATAACCTGACTTGGGTCAATAGCTTTGATCAAGTACGTGAAGACGGTTCAACGCGTGAGTTAGCTGGCGAGTACCAACATCCCGAATATCGCTGGATTGGTGGTATGGATTGGGGTTATACCGACTGGCAAACCAGCGCACGCTTAAACTACATTGGTGAATACACTGATAATGTTGATGCAGGCGCCACAGGTCAAATTGATTCAATGCTTACTTTGGATTTAAATGTCACTTATATTGGCTTTGACAATTGGTCACTGACTGTGGGTGCTAATAACGTGTTTAATGAAGAACCACCATTTAGTGCTGCTGACTTCATGGGTTACGATCAAGCAACTCATTCAGCCATCGGCGCCTTATGGTACGGTAAAGTTAGCTACCAGTTTTAATTAAACTAGGCTAATGTTTACAGCATGAATACCAAGCGGCGCAAGCCGCTTTTTTATGGCAGTTATTAGCTTACTTTATTAAACAGGGACAGATTATGATTACTTTGTATGGCACGCCCCAAAGTCGCGCATTACGCGTGTCTTGGCTATTAGAAGAGCTAGGCATTGAGTGGCAGTTTTCCTTTGTGGATTTTTCAAAAGGAGATAACCGCGCTGAAGCCTATTTGGCCTTAAATCCCAGTGGTAAAATGCCCGTGATTACGGATGGTGAGCTGGTGTTAACTGAGTCAGCCGCTATTTTACAATATTTGGCTGAAAAGTACGGTAATGGCCGATTTTTACCTATGCCTGGCAGCGCAGCGTCAGCAAAACATCATCAATGGGTCAGTTTTATTATTTGTGAATTAGAGCAGCCTTTATGGAGTATGGGTAAGCACCGCTTTGCTTTACCAGATGAGCAGCGTTTAGATGCCATGTTGCCAGTGGCAAAGTTTGAGTTTAATCGTGCTGCGGCTATTGCTGAATTATGGGTACCAGAATCAGGCTATCTTTGTGGCAGCGAGTTAACCATTGCTGATATTTTATTGGCGCAAACGTTATTGTGGGCCACTATGTTTGAGCAAACCATTCCGCCTAAACTCACCGCTTATCGTGACCGTTTACAACAAAGCCCGAGCTTAGCGGCAGCACTTAAAAAGTCAGCAGCGGCCAAAGCGGCGGCCCAAAGTGAGTAACACTTGATCGAATTGATTGAGTGAGTTTGATGTCACTATCGCTACACCGATAAAACTGACACTAAAAGTCAGCAATAAAAAGGGAAGCCAGAGGCTTCCCATTTTAATGTCATAAAGTGCTCGCTTAAGGGCTTACAGCTGAGCTGCAGCCCATTTTGCGCGGCTCTCACGGCTTTCACTCATGCCCTTGTCAGCACGGAATGATTTGTAGCTTTCCACTTCTAAGGCCACTAAGCTGACTTCAACATCAAGTACGATTTGGCATTCTTTTTTGATGCGCCACGCCGCAGTATTATAAAGCTCAGTGTAAGGCAGTGAGCTTAAAAACTCAGGATTGTACTGAGTGTAAATAGCTTGAGTTGGGTAAACCACAAAGGCTAAACGGCGCTTAGGTTCAGTTTTAAATAACGCTTCGATACCGTCAGTGGTGTTAAGCACTTGCATCTCAATGGTGTCTTCAATTTCAAGCAATTTCTTTTGTGCAACCACAGGCGCTTCAGTTTCACCTGCTTCCCAAGCAATCACCGCTTCAGGAGTGGTTTTAGTTAACTCAGCAATTTGCTCAACCGTTAACCCTAAAGATAACCGTAAACACTGCATTTCAATTGCGTTTAAGTTGTTTGATTTAGCCATGATGTTTCCTAATTTTCTAATACTGTAACGGTATGGGTTTACTGTGTACGTTGATGATGTTAGCTGGTCAAACTTAGGCTATTTTCGTTTCAGCCAAATGTCTTGGATCCAGTCCCACAATGATTCCCACATAATGTCGACCATGCGACCTTTATAGAAGTGACGCACATTGCCTTCTTGGTCGATACAATAAAAGTTATCGCCTTGCTGGCAGATAGCAATATATTCTCTTGGCATGCCGATAGACCAGGCATAGCTGGTCACTTCAGGTAAATAAGTGTGTGAATACGGATCTGATGCCGTGACCATTTCAATGGAGCCATAAATGACATCACTGGCAAATAATAAGTATTCTTTTAAATCATTTGGCAGTGAAATTAAAATTTGTTCTTCCACTTCTACCAGTTGCTCGAATGTCGGTAATTCGAGTGGTACTGGTACCGTTTCACTCAAGTCTTGTAGCATTTCAATGATGTCATTCATCAGTGTATCCAGTCATCGGGCAATAATTGCGGGAGTATAGCCTGAATGGCGCTTTTAACCAATTCAGATTTTATTTTAGGCAAAAAAAAGCACCTTTTAAAAAGGTGCCAAGGGGAGGTAAATAACAAGGGGTACAGGGGCGAACGTTAAACGAGTTAGTGCTTTATTTGAGAGTTTATGCCGCTTGCAGTTCTGCCAAACTCTGACGTTTATAGCTTAACCACGCTTTGTGATACAGCTTGTGTGAAGTTTGACGCAGTTTCACAATTTGCATTAATTCAAGCTCACTGACGGGTCTATGTTGGCGTTGAGCTTGTAATTCGATGTGTTGAATTTGCTCGTAGACATGGTGCTCTGGGCCGCTTTTAATTTCAGCAATCTTATTAAGGTGTAATTGCACTTCAGCAACCATTTGGCTTTGAGGCAGTTTAACCAGCAGGTTTAAATCACGGTAACCAGATGCTTTAGGAGTGGCAAAGCGGTTCTTAACTTGTACGACTTCAGCGTGTGCGACAATGGCTTTATAAGCGCTCATCAAGCTGGCAACATCATTAGTAACAATGGTTGCTCTGGCAATATCGGTGAGGTAGCTGGCATCACCGTCAAATTTAAGGGCGATTTTTTGCTGGGCTCTTTGGTAGCTTTTTATTTTAGGAATAATCGTGTAAGCCTGATTTTGCTGGCTAATTTTAGTCACTAAATTGCTTAGCTCCGATTGTGCCTCAGGGGCACGCTCAAACAAGGCATCTAAATCATGGCTAAATTGCTGCGGCGCCGCCCCGAGAGTATTTTGTAACGCTAATAGGCTGTCGAGATCGTTACTCACAATTTGCCTAAAGTCGTAAGTGGGCTTTACGGGTTTGGTGTCCACCGTTACGGCAATGGCATTGCGGCTTGTCAGCAACAATAAAAAGATAATAAAGGTTCTAAAAATTCGACTCATTGAGTATTCACCTTAGTTCAATATCTGCGTGAAATTGATGGGGCTAGATTAGCTTTAATTAGCTGAATAACACCTGAATACCATGTCGGTTTATGGTGTGGTTAAAAGCAATGTCTTAACGCTGCGCTCAAGAGGCAATGGATTAGGAATAGGTAGATTTTGCGGGTTAATGCTTTTAAGGCGCACAGTTGTACTTTATGTAGCCAAATAATAAGGGCATCAAATGATGCCCTTATTATTTTTTACTCAAGCTAATGACTTTAAGTTAATGATTACCAGATTTTTACTCGCTCATCAGCGGCGATAAACATCTTGTCACCTTCTTTTACGCCATAAGTCTGGTAAAACTCAGGCATATTAGACAGTGCGCCTAATGCACGGAAGTGACCTGGTGAATGCGGATCAGTAGCAACGCGGTTACGCAATGCTTCTTCTTTCATTTTTACTCGCCAAATTTGGCTAAAGCCCATAAAGAAGCGCTCATCACCCGTTAAGCCGTCAATGACCGGTGCTTCTTCACCGTTCAATGACATTTTGTAGGCTTTATAAGCGATGGTTACACCAGATAAGTCACCGATGTTCTCACCTAAAGTTAGCTCACCATTAACGTGTAAATCATCAAATACTTGATAACCATTGTACTGAGTTATTAATGCTTTACCCTTAGCGGTAAAGGCTTTTAAATCAGCTTCAGTCCACCAATCACGCATGTTACCTTCGCCATCAAATTTAGCGCCTTGATCATCAAACCCGTGGCCCATTTCGTGGCCAATGACTGCACCAATGCCGCCGTAGTTTACCGCGTCATCAGCTTCAAGGTTGAAAAATGGTGGCTGTAAAATAGCTGCAGGGAAGACAATCTCGTTCATGGTTGGATTGTAATAAGCATTAACGGTTTGCGGCGTCATGTGCCACTCGCCTTTATCAATTGGCTGACCAAGTTTTGCGATATCTTTGTTATGAGAAACAACCGCAGAACGTTTAATGTTGCCGTGTAAATCATCGGCTGCAATAGTGAGTTTGCTGTAGTCTTCCCACTTATCAGGGTAACCAATTTTAGGATTGAATTTAGCCAGCTTATCTTTAGCTGCAACTTTAGTGTCTTCGCTCATCCAATCCAATGATTCGATGCTAGTGCCGTAAGCGCCACGTAAATTTTCAACCAATTGGCTCATACGGGTTTTTGCTTCTGGTACAAAGTGACGTTTTACATACACTTTACCGACAACTTCACCCAAGGTGCCACTGACTGTGCTTACGCCGCGCTTCCAGCGAGGTTGTTGCTCTTCTTGGCCATTAAGTGTTTTTGAGAAAAACTCGAAGTTTTCATTATCAAGCGCTTCAGATAAGTGACTCGCATTATGAGTGAGTGCCATCCAGGTCATGTAGGTTTTCCAAGTATTAAGATCATTGTCTTTAATTACTTGGTTCATGCCTTCAATAAAGCTTGGTTGGTTAATGATGATGTCAGACTGCTTATCACCACCAAGGGCTGCTAAATAGCCATCCCAGTTAATGTCTGGTGCTAAGGTCGCTAAATCTTTAACTTGATAACGATTATAAGTTTTAGTGCTGTCGCGGGTTTCAACTACATCCCAATGTTGCTCAGCGATAGCGGTTTCTAATGCTAAAACCGTTTGCGCTGCTTGCTTGCCATTTTCAAGGCCGGCAAGGTCAAACATCTTCTCGATATGCTCAAGGTATTTGCTACGAATATTAACGAAGCGCTCTTCTTCATTGAAGTAGTAATCTTTTTCAGGAAGGCTAAGACCATATTGCCAAATATGGGTGGCGTAACGGCTTGAATCTTTAGCATCAACATTGACATAAAACGCTAATGGTGTGCCGCCACCATTAACTTGGCTTTCGCCAAAATAGGCGGTTAATTCATTTTTATCTTTTAGCGCGGCAATTTGGGCAAATTCAGCTTGGATTGGGCTAATACCTAATTTATTTAAGGTTTCAACATCCATAAATGAACGGTAAAGATCGGCCACTTTTTGCTCATCAGTACCCATTTTAAGATCTGGGTTTGCACTGACATCTTCGATGATGGCTTTAACGTCGTCACGGGCATTTTCGCGCAAGTCGTAAAAGGCGCCGATATTGGTGCGGTCACCAGGGATTTCCGCGGTGTTTAACCAGCCGCCATTTACGTAGAGGTAAAAATCATCTTGTGGGCGAACTGACTTGTCCATATTGTCAAAGCTAATACCTGAGGTAAGGGCTTTTTCAACGGCAACTGCGGTTTCTGTTTTAGCGACTTCTGGTGCTGCGGATTCAGTGACTGCTTTATCTGAATTGCAGGCACTAAGGCCTGCGATAAGTGAGGCGCAAAGCCCACCGATAACTAGCTTTTTCATGTTGTTTCCCTATGCATTGAAGAGTGAAGCCTTTTTATCGGCCTTAATTTTGAGCTGTTTTTATTGTTCACTGCCTTAAGACAGTTTTATGTGACCAACATGTTAAGTCTTAACAGGGGCACTTAACAAGGGCTAAGGCTAGGCTTTTAGTGATAAATTGAGCATTTATTGACTGTGTTGTGTAACTAAAAATTACCAGAATGTTACAGTGGCCATTTATCGTTTTCTATTTGCTAGCCAACAGCTCATAATAGCGACCAATTAGTTTTCACTTGGTTTTATATATGCGTTTAGACAAATTTATCTGCGAGAGCACCGAGCTGACTCGTTCATTAGCAAAAAGAGTTATCAAGTCAGGTGAAGTGACCTGTAATGGTGACGTGGTTAAAGACGCGAGCTTTAAAGTGAAAGATGATACTGAAGTGTGTATCGAAGGTCGTCAAATTAAGATCGTGGGCGAGCGCTACATCATGATGCACAAGCCTGTTGATACCATTTGCTCAACCATTGATGAAGAATATCAATCGGTGTTGGGATTAATGGATATTGAAAAAGTCGATACCCTGCATATTGCTGGGCGTTTAGATGTGGACACCACAGGTTTGGTGCTGATCACCAGCGATGGCCAGTGGTCACATAAAATCACCTCACCTAAAAAAGATTGCGGTAAACGTTACCTTATCGAAGCTGCTGCATCACTTGATCCTGCATTGGTGGAAACCTTTGCCGAAGGGATCCAATTAAAAAGTGAAGACGGCTTAACTAAACCGGCGCTGCTAGAGATCATTGATGAATACCATGCCAGATTAACTATCAGCGAAGGTAAGTACCATCAAGTGAAGCGTATGTTTGCTGCTGTGGGGAATCGGGTGGTCAATTTACATCGTGAAGCTGTGGGTGAAATTGAACTTGATGCTGATTTAGAAGAAGGCGAATGGCGTTTTCTCACCGATGCTGAAATCGCCTCAATTTAACACTTACGCACTGTTAAAACCAAAAAAGCAGCCTAAGGCTGCTTTTTTAATGGCTCAATAAATCGTGAAGGTGTTATTTGCTAAGAGGGCTATTCACTATAGCCAAACAGTGATTTTACCGTTTCTAAGGTATCATCAATGGTTTTGATACTTGAAGGACAAATAAAGATAGTGTCATCACCAGCAATAGTCCCCAAAATCCCTTCAGGCTTACCTATCGAGTCTAATAATCGGGCAATAAGCTGCGCTGCGCCGGGGCTGGTTCTGACTACGATCATCGCTTGGTTATGATCCACATCCAATACCAAGTTTTTAACAGGGCTGCCTGCTGTTGGCACACCTAACTCAGCGGGTAAACAATATACCATTTCTTGCTTAGCATTACGGGTACGTACTGCACCAAACTTACTTAGCATACGGGAAACTTTTGACTGGTTAATATTGCCAAAACCTTCTGCTTGCAGTGCGATTACGATTTCACTTTGGCTACCAAAGCGCTCTTCCTTTAATATCGACTTAAACGTCTTTACGAGTTCATCCTGATTCTTAGTCGCTGGCATATTTTTTTCGTCTTATAGTAATTTTTAAAAAGAATAGATTTTATTCAAAAAAGTAGCTCATTCTGAATAGATAAACGCATCAAGTCAAGAAATAAGCTAAATTGGTGAATAAAAATTCATTTTAGCTATTACTGGCTAAATTAGTCATTATTTATATACATATCATAGAATAAGGAAATTAGTGTGATCTACTAAGGGATAATTGAAATCCTCGCTGTGATCCAGTAATGTGACGCCACAAGAAAACATGATCTGTGTCACAGACCAGACTGAAGTCAATCACTAGAACGTAATTGGAGATCATCATGAAAGTAGCTGTACTTGGTGCTGCTGGCGGTATCGGCCAGGCCTTAGCTTTACTATTAAAAACTCAACTTCCTGCAGGTTCAGAGTTGTCTTTATATGACATTGCTCCTGTTACTCCGGGTGTTGCAGTTGACTTAAGCCACATCCCTACAGATGTAAAAGTGGCTGGTTTTGCTGGTGAAGACCCAACTCCTGCGCTAGTTGGCGCTGATGTTGTTCTTATCTCTGCAGGTGTTGCGCGTAAGCCTGGTATGGATCGCTCAGATCTATTTAATATCAATGCGGGTATCGTAAGAAACCTTATTGAAAAAGTGGCGGCAACTTGCCCTAAAGCATTAATTGGCGTTATCACTAACCCAGTAAATACTACTGTTGCTATTGCGGCTGAAGTACTTAAAAAAGCAGGTGTTTACGATAAGAACCGTTTATTCGGTGTGACGACACTTGATGTTATCCGCTCTGAAACCTTCATCGCTGACCTTAAAGGGCTAAACGTTGCTGATGTAAACATCAACGTTATTGGTGGCCACAGTGGTGTGACTATTCTGCCACTTCTTTCACAAGTTGAAGGCGTAAGCTTTACTGATGAAGAAGTTGCAGCGCTAACAACACGTATCCAGAATGCGGGTACTGAAGTTGTTGAAGCTAAAGCGGGTGGCGGTAGTGCGACTCTGTCTATGGGTCAAGCGGCATGTCGCTTTGGCCTATCATTGGTTCGCGGCCTACAAGGCGAAGCTAACGTGGTTGAATGTGCTTATGTTGATGGCGGCAGTGAACATGCTGACTTCTTCGCACAACCTGTATTACTTGGTAAAAACGGCGTAGAAAAAGTATTACCATACGGCGATGTTAGCGCATTTGAAGCTAATGCCCGTGATGCAATGCTTGATACATTAAACGGCGACATCAAACTTGGTGTTGAGTTCGTTAAGTAAATTTAAGCTTATCAATTATTGATAACTTGATTTACCGATAAAAATGCGAAGCCTTTGGCTTCGCATTTTTGTTGCTGACAGGCTAAAGTTGCTGCAAGGGAAAAAGACCTAAGCCCTTTACCAACTAATCAGTTTTCCTTGCCAATCAATAAAGCTGGCTTGTCCATCGTAGTAAATTCGGTCAATTTCAGCGTTGTCATCTTCACTACTTTCGCTTCCAGCTTCCTTAATTGCGTTATTGATATTCAGTAATTGCGACGCGACAAATTCAGCAGTAAATAATTTTTCAGCGGGCACTTTGGCCTGAAAAGGTTTGGATAATGGGGTGTCTGTGGTGCCGGGATGAAAAGCAATGAGCTTTACGTTTTTGGCACGCCGAGCATATTCAATCGCCGCGGTTTTAATTAGCATGTTTAGCGCAGCTTTTGAAGCGCGATAGCTATACCATCCTCCCAAGCGATTATCACTAATACTGCCTACTCGGGCGCTGAGCACATTAATAATACAGCCCTGTTTACCTGCAACCAGTTTGACTAAATGCTGTAGCCACAGCATAGGGGTAATGGTGTTTGACTCAAACAAAGCCTGCATTGCCTCAGGGTTAACATCTTCTAAGCGCTTTTCAGGGGCTATTGTTTTAAAGGGGAGAGTTTTAGAAACTGTGTTTTCTGAGGCGCTCCCTGTTGCTGCGCCAGTCATTTGATACTGATTGTGCAATCTGCCATTACAAATAAATACCCGAGTAATTTTACCTTTAAACGGCTGCAATTGCTGGCACAGTGTGGCAATGGCGTCTGCTGAATAATCGCAGCTAATATGTTGCTGAGTTATGGGGTTAGCACTTTCATTAGCCAATTTCGTCTCAGCAGTTGCAGATTGGCTGATACTGATGAGGTGCTTTATGTCAGTTGCCGTATCTTGCTTAATCAGTGCTGCAATAATGGCCTTTGCAATCCCAGAAGATGCACCAATGATTAACGCAACTGAGCCTGAATTTGCAGTGAATGATTGGCTCAAGTAAATCTCCTTGGGTTGATGGCTGATTGTAGCTATGGCTTTAAGCAGTTAACTCACTATTTGATGCTACAGCTACCATCTTCACAGCGCTGCTTACCGGTTAACAGGTAGGATAATTTGTAGCGGTGTTTTGCAAAACCAAGATAAGCCACATCGGCTAATGGTTTGATGCAAGGTAAGCGCAATAACTGTACCCATTGATGTTTTCCTGTAAGTGCCCAAGCTTTTGCCGTCACATCCAGTCCCAGTAATATTTCGCCATGGTTGGTTTCTGCATGCAAAATTTTGTTGGCTTTTTCTAAGTCGATATGGGGATACTTTTCGGCAAAACCGTCTTGGTTTAAATCAGCCAGCTCAATTTTGTGCAAGCGGTCATGTTGCTTTAATTGTTGCATTTCATTGCTGCATAAGGGGCAGGCACTGTCGTAAAAAATCCGTAATTCCATCTCGATACCTCTATGGTTAATTACTAAGTTCTAAATTAACTCAATAAGTTACTACAATGAATAATACGTCAAATGTGCTTGTTTAGATCTTTGTTGCTGGCTTATAGTCGCTATTATTGTAAGTTTTTGAATGTTATTATCTAGTTAACTAAAATGTTTCGGAGCAAAAAATGAAGAAGCCCTGTAAATTTTCTTCTTTACTCGTGTTCTCCTTGGTGGCTTTAACCAGTCCCTTTCTCGCGTATTCTACTGCTGCTGAGCAGACTACAACAGCTGCATCATTTGACCCCAGGCCCGTTAAAGTCCTGCAAATTGATGTGGGCAGTGATTTTCGAGAACGATTTTTACCTGGTGAAGTAAAAGCCTCAGAAAAAGCCGCTTTATCTTTTAGGGTTGCTGGTGAAATTGCTGACATTTTTGTGCGCCCCGGCGATGCCGTGGAGCCCGGCCAAGTGCTTGCGCAACTTGATGGCGCTATTTATATACAGCAATTGGCTGTCGCTCAGGCGCAATTTGAATTAGCTAAAGTTCTGTTCGAGCGTAATGCATCTTTGGTTGAGCAAGGGGTGGTTTCGCGTAATGATTACGATCAAACCAAAAGCGATTACACCATTGCCCAAGCCGCATTAGACAAAGCCAAAGCAGATGTGACTTACACCAAATTATTGGCTCCTTACAAAGGCATCATTTCTAAACGCAGCAAGCGTGCTTTTGAATATGTTCAAGCCCAAGAAGAAGTGATGGGAATTCGGATCGAATCAGCCATTGATATTAGTTTTCAGTTACCTGAGCAGTTTATTGGTGCGATTCAAAAAGCCGGTTCAAGCTTTGATAAGATGCAAAACCTTGAGGTGAAGTTTGACAGTCGCGATCGTTGGTATGCTGCCAGTTTAACAGAGCTCAATACCATTGCCGACTCAACCACAGGTAGTTACACCATCATTTTAACCCTGCCAATGCCTGAGCAACTTAATGTGCTACCGGGGATGTCGGCCCAAGTAAAAGTCAAACTGCCTGCCAGAACCGCTGATGCTCATCCTAAAATTCCTGCTGGTGCTGTGATTACTGAAAATGAAACTGACTTTGTTTTTATCTGGTCTCCAAAGGCGTTAACCCTTGAAAAAGTACCAGTAAAATTAAAAGGCAATCGCTTAATATCTGGCCTTGAAGATGGTGACTGGTTAGTCGTTGCTGGAGCATCTGAGCTTAAAGATGGCCAAGCTGCGGTGCAATGGATTAAAGAGCGAGGCTTATAAATATGAACAGTAATTTTATCTATAGCATGCTTAAAAGTGTTGGCCTGCTGCTGGCGGTTATGACTCTGAGTGGCTGTGACAAAAGCCCCGATATTGAGCCCAATGTTACTAGAGTTACGACTTACGCTTTACCGGTTGTAGATAACTCGGTGATCCGTGAGTTTAATGGTGTTGCTAGAGCGCAAGACTTAACTAACCTTTCTTTTCGTGTTGGCGGCCGTATCGCGCAAATTCCAGCGAGCAAAGGCAAAAAAGTCGAAAAGGGAGATTTACTGGCGATATTAGAAAAAACTGACTTTGAGATTGCTTTAAGCGATCGAAGGGCACGTATGGAGGTTAATTTTAAACAATCTGAACGTGGTAAACAGTTGGTGGCTAAGCAGTTAATGGCGCAATCTGATTATGATCAAATGAATGCCCAGTACTTAGTAGCAAAAGCCGAGGCAAGGCAAGCAGAGCTTAATCTGCAATACACTGAGCTAAGAGCGCCCTTCTCAGGGGTGATCAGTGATGTATTTTTAGAGTCTTTTGAAAACGTGCAGCCGGGCGTGCCAGTGGTAAGTATTCAAAAGATTGAGCGCATCGAAGTGGATGTACAAATTCCTGATATGTTGATTGCGGTGTCAAAGAAGGCTAAGGACAGAAGTGTAGGCGCATTGCTAGAGGTCAGTTTTGAAGCCTTTCCTAATGCCACATTTGATGGCCATTTACTGGAAGTTAACACCGAAAAAGATCCCGCAACTTCAACCTATATAGCCACGATAGCAGTAGATTTAGACCCTAAATATAAAGTGCTTGAAGGTATGCCTGCCAAGGTGAAAGTTGACTTAAGCCACCTTACTTACACCTACAACCGACAGTTCTTGGTGCCTATCGAAGCGGTGATTATGCAAGATGGCAGTGACATTGAAATACAAGACAGTGGTGTTTGGCTGTTTGATAAATCTGATCAATCTATCCAGTATCAGCACGTGACTTTAGGTGTGATCGTCGGCGACAGAATTGAAGTTATCGATGGGCTAAAAGATGGCCAAGTGATTATTCAAACGGGCGCTTCACGTTTAGTGGCTGGTCAAAAAGTACAAGTAGTAGGGGGAGTGTAGGCTGATGATTGTATTGTTAATAAACCCATTACTCACAATCGTTCCAGCTAACACAAAGGAAAGTGACATATGAATATTGCAGGCTACTTTGTCAAAAACACCGTCATTAGCTGGATGTTTACCCTGATCTTATTGATCGGCGGCTTAATGTCATTTACCGGCCTTGGCCAATTAGAAGACCCACCATTTACCATTAAAGATGCGGTAGTTGTCACCCTGTACCCAGGGGCGACCTCAACGGAAGTGGAGGAAGAAGTGACCTACCCAATCGAAAAGGCCATTCAAGAATTGCCTTATATCGATACTCTCAAGTCATTAAGCACATCGGGAATGTCACAAATTACTGTGACCATGAAAAATAACTACGGCCCTGATGAGCTTCCACAAATTTGGGATGAGCTGCGCCGAAAAGTGAATGATATGTCGTCCAGCTTACCGCCAGGGGTTCAGGCCCCGATGGTCAATGATGATTTTGGTGATGTTTACGGGGTGATGCTAATGGTCAGCGGTAGCGATTACAGTTACCGCGATATTTTAGATTACGTCGATTACGTTAAACGTGAATTAGAGCTAGTGCCAGGTGTCGGTAAAGTGTCATTGGCAGGCAATCAACAAGAACAAGTTTTCGTTGAAATGTCGCTTAACAAAGCTGCCAGTTCTAATATCGATCCATCTTTAGTGAGCAACCTGCTTAATTCGCAAAATATGGTGTCTGATGCTGGTAACATTCAGGTTGCCGGTGACAACTTAAAAATCCGTACCAGTGGTGGTTTTAAGTCTGTTAGCGAGCTAGAAGGGCTGATTATTCCAGGCACCCAAGGCGATAAGCTTATTTACTTAAAAGATGTCGCCACAGTATCGCGGGGCTTTCAAAATATTCCCACCAATCTACTGACCTTTAATCAGCACAATGCGATCAACATTGGCATCGCATTTTCAACCGGGGTGAATGTGGTTGAAGTGGGTAAAGCCATTGACGCCAAGCTTGCCAGTATTGAAAGTGTCCGCCCAGCGGGCATGATGATTGAAACCATGTATAACCAGCCTAATGAAGTAGATGCTTCAGTGGGCAGCTTTGTATGGAACTTAATTGCCGCGGTAGTGATCGTAATCGGCGTGCTACTGGTCTTTATGGGCATTAAGTCAGGTATTTTAATAGGGTTAATTTTGTTCTTAACCTGTTTAGGCACCTTCATGTTGATGCTGCAAGCAGAGATTGAGCTGCAGCGAATATCCTTAGGGGCGTTAATTATTGCCTTAGGGATGCTGGTGGATAATGCCATTGTTATTGTTGAAGGCATATTAATCGGCAGGCAGCGGGGCCAAACGACTTTAGAAGCTGCTCAAAGCATTGTAAAACAAACCATGTGGCCATTACTTGGTGCGACAGTGATTGCTATTACTGCCTTTGCGCCAATCGGTTTATCACCTGATGCTACCGGTGAATTTGCGGGCTCTTTATTCTGGGTATTACTGTTTTCACTGTTTTTATCTTGGATTACTGCCATTACCATCACACCATTTTTTGCGCAGTTATTTTTTGGAAAAGATGCTGAAAAAGTGGAAGGTGAGCTTAAAGATCCCTACGGTGGTGCCTTTTTTGTGTTTTACAAAGTATTACTCGATTGGTGTATGAAGCATCGCTGGGTGAGTGTTATCGCCGTGGTGATGGCATTTTGTATTTCGATTTATGGCTTTGCTTACGTTAAGCAATCGTTTTTCCCGCCTTCTACCACGCCGATTTTCTTAGTGGATGCCTGGATGCCAGAAGGCACAGATATTCGTGAAACTCAGGGCATTGTCGAGGGCATGGAGTCCATCGCCATGGGGCTTGATAATGTTGAGTTTGTTGGCTCGAGCATAGGTAAAGGCTTTCCGCGTTTTCTACTGACTTACTCGCCAGAGAAAAACTACGCATCTTATGCGCAAATGGCTATTCGCACCGAAGATTTTGAGTCTCTTAGTGAGGTAATGACTGAATTTAGAAGGGCAGTCGAAGCTAAATACCCGCAGACGCAGTTTAAGTTTAAGCGCTTAGAAATCGGCCCTTCAACAGACGCTAAAATTGAAGCGCGTATTAGCGGTGCAGACCCTGATGTATTGCGAAGCATTGCAGCGCAAGTGATGGAGATATTCCAGGCCACACCGGCAACCGTTAACGTGCGTCATGACTGGCGTGAACGGGTGAAATACATTGCGCCTCGCTTTAATGAAACCCAAGCAAGACGTTTAGGTATCGTAAAAAGTGAAGTAGATGAAGCGATTAAGTTTTCGTTTACAGGGTTACAAATAGGGGTATACCGCGAAGGGACGACCTTATTGCCAATCATTGGCCGTTTACCAGAAGATGAGCGTATTGATATCGACTCACTTGAAAGTGTTCGTATTTGGAGCCCTGCGCTGTCTGCCTTTGTACCGCTGCAGCAAGTGGTTGATGGGTTTGAGGTTAAGTTTGAAGATCCCATTATTCAACGCCGGGATCGCAAACGTACCTTAACGGTATTTGCCGATACGGATTTTGAGTATGATATTTTACCGGCGCAATTGTTTGCCCAAATTAAGCCACAAATTGAAGCGCTAGAATTACCTGTGGGTTATGAGCTGCAGTGGGGCGGTGAGTTTGAATCATCCAATGATGCACAAGAGTCATTATTTGCCACCTTGCCACTGGGCTTTTTATTCATGTTCTTAATCACGGTATTCTTGTTTAACTCAGTGAGAAAACCATTAGTGATTTGGGCGTGTGTGCCGCTGGCCATTATTGGTATTACCTCAGGCTTATTGATTTTAGATAAACCCTTTAGCTTTATGGCGCTGCTGGGAATGTTAAGTTTATCGGGTATGCTACTTAAAAACGGTATTGTCTTGCTGGATCAAATTAACACTGAGATTAATGACGGCGTCGAAACCTTTGAAGCGGTATTTAACTCAACCGTTAGCCGTGTTAGACCCGTTTGTATGGCTGCTATCACCACCATTTTAGGGGTGCTACCGCTATTGACCGATGCCTTCTTTGAGTCATTAGCGGCGGTAGTGATGTTTGGTCTTGGGGTTGCAACCATATTGACATTAATCATAGTGCCGGTGTTTTACCTTATTTTCTTCAAGGTAAGTTATAGAAATTATAAAGAGTTTTAGTAAGCCAACTAGCTTGAAGTTAATCCTGTGGTAGTTGATTTTCTTTAAGCTGACTAATTAAGGTAAGTTAACTAAGCTATCAAGCACGTAAACTCGCATAATGGTTTGTTTATCGCTATAAATAGGAGAGTCAGCAGAGTTTACGTTGGCTCTTTTTTTATTTGATCTTTACTAGATGTATTCACGTATTGCGCATTGGTATACAAAAACAGTATCCAAAAACGCGTATTCAAAATGAGGCTTTCTATGTCAATTAGCCAAGCAATTATTAAAGTTACTAATTTACGTTTACGTACTTTCATCGGCTTTAACCCTGATGAACGAGAAAAGCAGCAAGATGTTGTTATTAATATTGAAATTCAGTACCCAGCCGATAAGTCTTTTCAAACTGATGATGTCGCTGATGCGCTGAACTACAAGATAATCACCAAGAAAGTGATCCAACATGTTGAAGAAGGTCGATTTTTATTACTGGAAAAATTAGTTGCTGATGTGCTGGCAATTTGCAGTGAGCATCCTTCCATTACCATGTCGCGGGTGACAATCGACAAACCACACGCATTACGTTTTGCCGACTCTGTTTCATTATCATTAGAGCAGCGAAAATAAAGTGAGTTTTAATTTGGCACGAGTTGCCATAAGGAAAACACATGATTTCTGAAGAAGCACGTAAAGTACAGCAAGTACTGATTGAGCGAGGTCTTGAAACCCCAGTCGTTGAAAATGACATGACTAACGAGCAAAAAGTGGCTCGCATTCAAGGATTGATGACAGAAGTTATCTCTACCCTTGGACTTGATTTAACCGATGACAGCTTATGTGAAACCCCTCATCGAATCGCCAAAATGTATGTTAATGAAATCTTCTCTGGGCTTGATTACAACCACTTCCCTAAAGTCACCCAAATTGACAATAAAATGGGCGTAGATGAAATGGTTAAAGTCAGTGATATTAGCGTGGTTAGTACCTGTGAACATCACTTTATTACCATCGATGGTGTTGCCAATGTTGCTTATGTGCCGGGGCGCAAAATTATTGGTTTATCTAAAATTAACCGCATAGTGAAATTTTTTGCCCAGCGACCTCAAGTACAAGAGCGACTCACCCAGCAAGTGCTGGTGGCACTGCAAACCTTGCTTGAAACCGACGATGTTGCCATTAGTATCAATGCCACCCATTACTGCGTTAAATCCCGAGGCATTATGGATACTCAATCCTATACCAAAACCTCCGCACTAGGCGGCTGCTTTAAAGCTAACCCTGCCTCAAGAGCTGAATTCTTTGCTAACAGCTAATCGGCTTTAGCTTGAATCATACTTTAAAGGTCATTAATTTCGAGTCAATGAGGCTATTATTAATTGCTTATGATTAATTGCAATGATAAACGACTGCATTAATGACCTTTTCTAACACTTCTTATTTTCAATAAAAATCATCATAAGAGAACTGCAATGAAGCAAACTATTTTCATTACTGGCGTCGGCAAACGTATTGGTTACGCCTTAGCAAAGGACTTTCTCGCTAAAGGCATGAAGGTCATCGGCACCTTTAGAACCCATTACCCCTCTATTGATGAATTAGCTGAATTAGGTGCCGACCTTTATCAATGTGATTTGTGCATTCCTGCTGAAATAGACGATATGTTAGCGCGCATTAATGACACCCATGACGAGCTTCATTGCATCATTCATAATGCATCTGACTGGCATAACGATAAAACCAAGCCGGGCATGACCTCAGCCGATATCATGAACCGAATGATGAATATTCACGTCAGTGCGCCTTATCAAATAAACTTGGCTCTGGCCGACAAATTAATCGCTTCAGCAAGTGGCAATATTGGCAGTGCTAATATTATTCATATTACCGATTACGTGGCAGAAAAAGGCAGTAAAAAGCATATTGCCTATGCGGCCAGTAAAGCGGCAATGCACAATTTAACCCTGTCATTTGCGAGTAAACTTGCGCCTATGGTGAAAGTCAATTCCATTGCCCCTGCGATGATTTTGTTTAATGAAGGCGACGATGAGGCCTACAAAGCAAAAGCGCTAGCCAAAGCCATACTGCCTAAAGAGGCGGGTAACCCTGAGATCATTGAATTAGTTGATTACCTGACAAGCAGTCAATACGTCACTGGTCGCAGTTTTGCGGTGGATGGTGGCCGTCACTTAGCCTAACTGTGTTTGCTATTGAGTTTATATAGGGGAGCTACGGCTCCCTTTTTAATGGCTGAATATTTTAAATAGACATCTAGACGTCTTATTGTTAGTGTGGAGTACCACTGGTTTTTGGTTGTTTTTTATCCGGCTATTAATTCGAAAGTTTATCCGGCAAACAACTTTTTGGTAGATGGCCCAATTTGAATATCTTAAGGTAAAGGAAGGCATTATGACGGCAGAAAACATGAAACTGGAATCACTGGCATTACATTATGGCTACGAGTCGGAAGCGACCACCAAGGCCGCAGCAGTGCCGATTTACCAAACCACGTCTTACACCTTTGATGATACCCAGCATGGTGCCGATTTATTCGATTTAAAAGTGGCTGGTAACATCTATACCCGCATCATGAACCCAACCACTAACGTGCTTGAGCAGCGCTTAGCCGCCATCGAAGGCGGCATTGGTGCCTTAGCGGTGGCATCAGGTATGGCGGCCATCACCTATGCGATACAGGCGCTCACCCAAGTAGGCGATAATATTGTTAGCACTAGCCAGTTATATGGCGGTACTTATAACTTATTCGCCCATACATTGCCCCGCCAAGGGGTTGATGTACGCATGGCGGCCTATGATGACTTTGACGGCTTAGATGCGCTAATTGATGATAAAACCAAAGCGCTGTTTTGTGAGTCCATCGGCAATCCAGCGGGTAACGTGGTCGATTTACAACGCTTGGCCGACATTGCCCATAAACATGGGGTGCCGTTAATTGTCGATAATACTGTGGCAACGCCCGTGCTTTGCCGCGCTTTTGATCATGGTGCAGATATTGTGATCCACTCACTGACCAAATACATTGGCGGCCATGGCACCACTATTGGCGGGGTGATCATTGATTCAGGTAAATTTGATTGGGTCGCCAATAAAGACCGCTTTGCGATTTTAAATCAACCCGATCCGTCTTATCACGGCGTGGTGTACACCGAAGCCTTTGGCCCCGCTGCCTATATTGGCCGCTGCCGGGTCGTGCCCCTAAGAAACACCGGCGCAGCTTTATCACCCCAAAGTGCGTTCTTATTACTCCAAGGGCTAGAAACTTTAAGTCTGCGCATGGAACGCCATTGCAGTAATGCCCTAGCGTTAGCCGAGTATTTACAGCAACACCCTAATGTAAGCTGGGTAAACTACGCTGCGTTAGCTGATAGCCCATTTAACGCGACATGTAAAAAAATCACCGGCGGTAAAGCCTCAGGCATTATCAGTTTTGGTATAAAAGCAGCCGATGCACAGGCGGGTAAAGTGGCTGGTGGTAAATTTATTGATGCGCTGCAAATGGTGCTGCGATTAGTGAATATTGGCGATGCAAAGTCACTGGCTTGTCACCCTGCTAGTACCACACATCGTCAGTTAGACAGCGCAGAATTAGCTAAAGCTGGGGTATCAGAAGATTTAGTACGTATTTCGGTGGGCATTGAGCATATCGATGACATTATTGCCGATATCAGCCAAGCGTTAGATAAAGCGGTGAGTTAACGCCAGTGTTTTAATGAGTTCTCAGCCTAATATTAAGCCCATCATGATATTGTCGTGATGGGCTTTTTTTGCATGTTAATTGCTGACATATTAATGGTTTATATACAGGATATGCGCCTTGTAGGGGTGATAATTATTGGTAAGGGCACATCCCAATATTCTACTGGGAGTTGGCTCACTTGCTGGCAGTCGTGGGCAAAGCCCACCGCTAATGGTTTACCATCAATCACTTGGCACAAAGTGCGATCGTAATAGCCACCGCCCATGCCCATGCGATTGCCCTTGTCATCAAACGCAACCAGTGGAGTGACAATCATATCCAGTTTGTTTACTGGGATAATATCTTGCACCGACAACGCAGGCTCAGCGATACCATATTGATTGAATACCATTTTTGATTCGGCATGGTAATGCAAAAACAACAAGTTACCTTTGCTAAATGGGTGAATGCGAGGTAAGTAGGTTTTTACCCCGATGTGCCAAAGGGCTTCTATTAATTTTTGTGTTGCCAGTTCACCGTCATGGCTGATGTACAGAGCCACTGCTTGGGCATTTTTTTGCTGTATTTCTGCCAGCATATGGCGACAGGCAATTAACGAAAGCTGGTGCTGTTCTGCTTGGGTATAACTTTTACGTTCTTGACGAATATGCCGGCGAATAAAGTCACGGTTCATGCCTTGGCTATCAAATAAGGCGTAACGTTCTTGATCGCTCAATTCAAAACCTTGGTCTTGATGGCTCAGGTTATCAATATCAAGATGTTGATTATCATCTGCCACAATACTCAGGGTTTGATGCGCACCAATATGGTGTTTATTGCTTTGCGTTATGGTATTTGCAGACTTATTGATAGAAGAGAAATAAGTAATATTGATAGTTGGAGTGCGAGCTGGTGAAGGTTCGACCGAAATGGCATTGGTCATTAAGCGGGTCATACTCATTATTGGCGGTACTCCATACTTGCCATGTCTATTAAGGTTAGAGTACTGCGTTCGAGGGTATTTTAAAAGGGCGACTGGCTAAAATATCCCCCAGCCAGTCGCTTTATGGATAGTTATTTGTCCAGCTTTAAAGATTTAAGCAATACGGCGCAGTCGTATTCAGATACTGCGGTTTTGGCCTTTATCCAGAATCGTCTGCGGGTGGTGATAATCCCTGTTGCAACCGCTAATACTGCTATCTCAATATAAATAAACGGCATATATTGAATAGCCGGATCCAGTGCAGCGCCTAAGTATCGCGAGTATTTCGAATAGTGCTCTGGTATAAATTGCACTTGAGAGCTTACGGTTTCTAAGCCTAATTGGAGCGCTGCGACGCCAGCTACAGCAGCCAAACCTGCCAGTATTTTGAAGTACCACTTTTTAGGCCCAAAAAAGCCCGCAAAAACCAAATATAAACTCAGCAGTAACCCGCCACCCACTAACATGTTGGTGGGGAGCAAAGGGTAATGGCTAAGGGTGAACAGGATAGCAACAAGGTTCAGTAAAAAGTACGATACTACATAGCCAGAAAGTACAGTTAACCCTAGCCGTTTGGGCTGACTAATTTGCTTCCAATACAGTTTAGGAATAGCGACATATAATCCCCAAAACCATGCAAGGACGATAGGGTAGTTTGACCAAGTGGGGAGTCCATAAAGGCCGAATCTCGCTAACAGTAAATCAATAAAAAATTGATAATGACTTAGCAGCCCCGAGCGATACTCAGCATCATAAATCATTTCAGGTGCTAGCATGGCAAAACACATAGCTACCATAGCTAAAATTAGTCCCCAATTGACAACGCCTTTGACCAACTGCCATGCAAAACCCTGATTGTTATCTTTTTTAAGTTGAGATACCAAGCTTTGGTAGTTGCTGATGACCGCCTCTTTGATATCTTTTGATACCCAGTTTTCAGTCAGTAAGGCAATTTTTGTTTTGGTTTCATGGGCTTCAATAATATTTTTAATGGCCGGAATCGCTAAGGCTTTCTTATCATCGTCTTTGTCTCCGGCGGCTAACTTTTTGGCATTTTTCCACACTGCTGGGTCATATACGCCACCGGCATTGTGAGTCACATTGTTGGTACCTGCAAAGCACAGGGTGGTATCGGTGTTATCTATGGTCGCGGTATATTGTAGGGTCGGTAGGTTGGCAGTAAAACCATAGATGAACGTACAGCCATTTAGGGCTTCAGTAACGTCAATTTCATTCACGTCACTGATGTTGTTAATAATATTAAAGCCCGCATTGGTAACGTAATCTGTTATCCACTGGTGATAATCGGGGCTGTTGATAAACCATTTAGTTGATCGTTTTGCATCGCCATCAATGGTGTAGCTGTAATATAAATATCCGCCGCCATCACAAGTTTTACAGGTGACTTGACCTGAGCCATTACAGGTGTAACAGGTTTTTGTCCCGCTGCCATAACATGATGAACACGACTCTGTGGTGTAAACGGTGCGGTTATTGTGATCTTGCCTAGTCACATGATGACGGCCGCTGCCGCTACAAGATGTACATGATGTTGAGCCATTGCCATTACACGATGAGCATGAACATTTGCCGCGGCCATTACAGATATGGCAAATATCTTCACCCACATAACTATCAGGTGCTGAACCTAGATTGGTATCTTTAATGATAAAGTTTTTGGCGACATCAGCGGTTAAGATTTTTTTAAAGGTCTCATTAAAAAATCCATTTTGACCACTGACATACTCTTTGGCTTTATTGTGGGCACAATCACACGCTTGCGATGAGCTTCCTGACTGTATGCCTGATGGACAATAGCCACCATGTTCGTGTTTGGTTACCCCAATTTCAATTGTCCAACCAAAATGAAATTTAACATTGGTAGTTTTGGCGCTTTCATCACTTAATACCACAGGGACATTTACCCCCGTTAGCTCTTTACCGTTTGAGCGGATAAAATCTTGAAATTGTTCTAATTTACTCACGTAATATGTCCTGTTAATCAATGCGTGAAAGACTAAAAATTATGTTATCAGTTAACCTTAACTATGCTGTTAAAGCTTAATATTGAAAGTGGTCTCATCATTTTTGAGGTAGACCCACTGCCGCACCGAGTTATGGCCTGGAGCGCTGACTTTAATGTCGTAACCACCGGCAGGCAGTTTCATTCCCGCTTGGTATTTGGGCTTTATATTCATCACTGCCACCTTGGCATTGTTAACATTGGTTTTAATGGTTAAAGGTAAAAGCGGCGCATGTGCTTGCGCTGACTGCGATGGTTTTTTTGTGACAGTTAATGGCGACATAATCGCTTGATCAAAGCGGTGAATTGGCTCACTGATGGCATCAAATCCCTGGGTGATAAACAGGCTTTGATCAATGGCTGTGCCAATTGGTTGCACCATAGGCTGAGTGACCAATAGCCACTTAAGCGCATAAGAAATGCTGGCAGAGTCATTTTTTTTCATTTGCTCAAAAAAGTAGTGCAGCGCTGAGCCATTAGCGGTGTAATGATTACCGCCTAGCGACAGTGGCACCACAAAAATAGCCACTAATATCCCCGCTGAAATAGCCGGTTTTATATAGGGCTTTGTTGGGCGGGCCTCGGCGTTTGAGGTGCGCTTTGCTTGTACTAACTCAAATGCTTTCATGGGTAGCTTTAACACGGTTAGCAACACCAACGCCAAGCTAATTGACATGGAAATAGGCGGAATAATCGTTGCTCTTAGGGCTGACTTACCGCTTGATTCAAATGCGCCGCCGTCAGCAAACTCAGCTTGCTGAGCTTCAAGTACATTAAGATACTCGGTGGTTTTGCGCTGAATATTAGGCTCAATGATGCGCTGCTTAAACTCACGATTATTCCAATCAGCAAGGGTTGGGTTCACATACAGTTCTGCCATTTTAGCTGCTATGCGGCGCTGAATATCGCCCTGTTGCTGAAACTGCTGCCAGCTTAAATTAGGCGGCATATCATTGCCTTGCTTCTTCATGGCTGCACGCCATTTGGCATCCGCTTGTTGGCGCACTTTTTTACTGACAGCATTATCAAAACTCACTCTGTCAGCCATAACCCAAGTGCTTGGTAACATTAGGCCTTTTTGTTTTAATCTGGCGTTGACTTTAGCACTGGTTATTTCATGGTGCCTGAACTCATGTATGCTTGATATCCCTAATGGATAACCGCCAGATTCTTTGACAAAATCTGGCTCCATTTTTACCATCAGCACGCTTTTGTAATGATTTACATCGTTAGTGAATATCATTCTATGATCTTTAAAACCGGCATCGCCGCCCATAGCAGCATCAACGGCTTGCATTGCGGTAAATAGGCCTAAGGTCATTACCCCGCTAATAATTGAATTACCGACATTTTCCGAGGTCGAAATCTCTTCTCGCTTTAGCCAATCATCAGGGGGAATATAGCCAATACCGTATTTGGCGATTTCTTGGTCATAACCGGTTTGTAAACGCTCGAAACAGCGATCGCGACTGCTGCCTTTTTTCATGTCGGCGCATTTATTACGACGCTCAAAATAGTCATACACCTTTGGGGCGATTTGTTGGGCACGGGACTCCACGCGGGCTTCGTAAGCATCAGTCCCTTTTTGGTATTTTTCCCAGCCTTGTTTAACTTGGTTTTGGGTGTCTAGCCAATATTCATTGGAACGCTCTGGCGAGCTGGCCAGTGCTTGGTTGTAATCATTAGAACCTTGAGCGTAGTCTTTATAGCTATCTTGTAGGCGCAGGCGAAAACTATCGTAGTCGCTATAGTGCAGATCGAAATTCGACATGGCGCGGTCACGGACAAATTTTTCCATGATGGCCCGTTTTTGCTGTTCTAAATCATCGACCAGCTTATCATCGGCATACACAAGGCCGCCAAATACAGACAGAAAGGTTTTTTCGGTGGCGTTATGTTCACTATCGGGATCGTAATGGATCCCTTCAAATTGAATAGACTTTTCAATAAGCGCGCTGCGTAGAACCTGTGATAAGTAAGCTTGTTGGCGCTCCTGTGGGCTTGATGTATCAATAATAAAATGATCCACTAACCACTTTTGACCAAAGAAAACTGTTGGCCACACTATCAGTGCAATCAGTGCAAAATACCCCAATGCCCGCGACACTTTGGCAACGCGGCGGCCCTTTAGTAATAAGTCTGCTAGCAGCAGCGTCACCCCTATACCACTGATGGTGCGACCAAATAACTCAATGGCGTGCAATTCATCTTCGCTGGCATTACGGCCACCGGCGACATCGGTTAAGGCGGCATTAAAAACGGCTTCAGGAAATAAATACACCACTGAGCAAATGAACATCAGTAGCATCCACCAAAAGGGTTTGCCCATTTGGGTTATTTGCGCTTCACGTTGCTGCTGATGCTTGGCTTTAGCCTGCGCTGAATGCTGCTTTGATTTAACCTTATTTAACGCTTGCTCAGCCGCTTGCATTTTTTGTTGTGTCGGGGCGCTATTGAGTAGATCGGTAGCAAAGGGGCTATGATTGTTATTGGTCATTGTTATTAATCATTGTTGTTATCGGTCTAGTTCTAGTTCTAGTTCTAGTTCTAGTTCTAGTTCTCGTTTCAGTTTTAGTTATTTAGCATTGCTGCTTGGCAAGGTTAAGATGATGCTGTCACCTGTATGGGTATCAATTTTTTCATCGGTGATAGTGGGAAAACCATGCTCCAATAACGGCGTAGGCGTGCTGGCTGGCACCACTTTAGCTTTCGCGCTATAGATGGATTTAAGGCCGGAGGTTAATGATAAATAGTAACCTTCATGCTGGTAGCCGAGCATTTCTTTAAAGCGATCAAAGTCAGCATCTACTGGCAGTGAGACAATGTATTGACCTAAATCTGTCACTGCTTGATAGCGCTGCGCTGGCACGGCGGCATTAAACAACTGCTGACAGATCTTGTAAGGCGTGGCATCGACAATGACACCATCAGGCAGATTATTTTTACTCAGTTTGAGCAACTGTGACTGATGATAATCCGTGCCATTAAGTGAATAGCTATACACTTTCATTCCTAGTCGCTGAGCGCGTTGTTTTACCCCAGAGTTTTGCATGTAGCTGCGAATATCAAGGTGGATCCCTGAGTTGTAACCCAGTTTTGCTCTTAGCTTTTTGAGTGCATCAGTGCTGGTGTGATCTTGATAACGGGAGCGATATCGTTTGGTACCATAATTGCTAGCGCGCTCAATATTAGTGTGATTTTCTAGATAGTAAGCATCGTTACTTGCGCCTTTGCGTAAGTCGCTGCGCAAGATATCAATGCTGGTAGGGTGACCACCTTGGACAAAGCCCAAGTAAACAATAGGGTTTATGCCTCGCAATTTCACTAAGGTATCTTGCTCAGACGATGAGAAGTAATAGCCTTCGTGGCCGACGTACTTTCTGAGCATATTATCTAGCTCAAGCAATTTTTGGCCATTGGCTTTTGACTTTATTTCTACATTTAATTTTTGATTTGGCAGTCGCTGGGCGGCGAATATTTTAAAGGACTCTTTAGCGGTGATCGGCCGCTCATTGAGTAGATTGTTATTATGCTTGTCCCGCAGTTTTAGCCGTTTAAACTCTTTAAGGTTCACGCGCTCCAGTTTGAAACGCTCACCGGTGTAATGCACAGTGGCGCGGCCAGTTTGGCTGTCATGGTGATTTACCCAAGTGCCATCGCCCAGCAACATGACATCAATTTCAACACTGTTGAAGTTATCGTTAAGTGCGGCAGAAATTGCATTGTAACTGCTTTCAGGCTGGCGAAAATCACCACGATGGGCTGAAATATCAATTTGGCATTGCGCTTTTGATAGCATCTTAATATTGCCGTTACTGGCAAGATATAAATTACGATCGCCTAAGGCCAATTGAGTATCGACAATATCTTTGCCGTGAGTTGCAGCATCATAGGGCAAGTGGCTCAGTTTTTTAGGGGTGACATGCACAGTTTTCACTGGCTCTGGAGTCGATTTACAAGCTGAAAGAATGAAAAATGAGCTAAAAAGAATAGAATAAAGTAGTAGGGTACTTAACTGGCGGCTTGGCATAACTCATTATATAAATTGGCTAATTTTGCTATTTTATACCGTAATCTAAAGGTTAAGACAATAATAACCATAACTTTAACAAGTGTGTCAGCCCCAAAGAAGTTTTTGATTCACTTTACTGAGGCTTTAGTTGGTTTTGATACATTTTTTGTAGGACCGTTAGGGCCTGTTTGGCGAATGATTGACAACCCATTATAAGTTTTAGCCATAAAAAACACCGTGAAGATGTTGTTTAAAAATGAGTGACTTTGCCAAAATATCGAGCTTGTGATTGAGAAGGGCTTGGATGGTTAAGGTCTTGGACGATTAAGGGCTTGGATGGTTAAGGGCTTGGACGATTAAGGGCTTGGATGGTTAAGGTCTTGGATGGTTAAGGTCTTGGATGGTTAAGGGCTTGGACGATTAAGGGCTTGGATGGCTAAGGTCTTGGATGGTTAAGGGCTTGGACGATTAAGGGCTTGGATGGTTAAGGTCTTGGACGATTAAGGGCTTGGATGGCTAAGGTCTTGGATGGTTAAGGTCTTGGATGGTTAAGGTCTTGGATGGTTAAGGTCTTGGATGGTTAAGGGCTTGGACGATTAAGGGCTTGGATGGTTAAGGGCTTGGATGGTTAAGGGCTTGGATGGTTAAGGGCTTGGATGGTTAAGGGCTTGGACGATTAAGGGCTTGGATGGTTAATTGCTTGGATGATTAAGGGCTTGGCGGGTGAGTAGCTAAGCGCTAATTTTGGCCATAAAAAAACCACCATTGAGGTGGTTTGTTTTAAATTAAATTGCTCCCCAGAATACCGACCGTCGGTGCAGCCCTTGAACCGTAGGTTCAAGGCGGGAAAATGTTCATATCCTAAGGTTTCTCGATACGAGCCGAGCATACGCAATGTCAATGAAAGCATTCACCCTGGGTTTGTAAATATCGGCACAGGGACATAACCTACAAGCGAATATCCCAGGGAGCAAAACAGGGTTGAACCAGGTACCGTTAGCCATTACTAGCGGCAGTACATAATTCTAAAATTGTTAACCTTTCTTGGTGGTTCGTTCAAGCAACGAGTTTTCTAACGTTGATTGTAATAACGAGATACGCTCATCCATTTGCGCCATATACTGCTGATTTTTTTGCTGCTCTTCATACAACTCATGACCAATATTTAACGCGGCCATAATGGCTAATTCTTCGCGACTCAAATTGTTGGTACGCGTTTTTAATGTAGAAAGCTGCTGCTCGACACCCTTGGCAATCGCACGCAAAGCATCCTCTTGTCCCTTAGGACAATTAATCGAGTAGGTGCGCCCTAACAGGGAGATATCAATAGCACTATTACTCATGCTTCGCTGAAGATCCTTATTTGTCGAAAAATAAAAATTGTAGCAGGTTAACGACTTACCTCGCGATAACGCCTTAGCATTACGCTTTTACCACAGTTGATAACGGTATTAGTCTATTTGCGGACTATATAGCGCTACTATTAAAAGTGCAAGGTAACTCGCCGCCTTTACGATTATTTGCTTGTTGTCTGAGCATAATTAATCTTAAAACATAATTATGGCTAAACTCTCTACACGTTCCCTACACGTCAGGCAGGATAACTCGTTAAGCGCCTAGCTCAAGGCTAATACAAGCCGTCATTGCAATAGGCGTTACAATCGTCATTTCTATTTTTACAAATTAATGGCATCGAACAGTTTACCGTTTAAGAATACTCGCTTTGGTGCAAAACGCTTAGTTGATTGCGTTATAGACAAGACAGTTAATATCAGCTTTAGCTTTATAGCGGCGGGGTTAGTGAAGCTTTGGTCAATTTGCTATTATACTTAGCAAATCGCAATGAACAATTTGGTGGCAGTTATTAACTCTGCTAGCATTGCATCTGATTGAATATAACTGGAACAATATCATGGCAACCCCTCCTTCTTTATGTATTGAAAAACTAAAACAAGCGTTAGATTCAGCTGAAATTGGTCAGCATCCTGTTGAGGTGCATGGCGCATTAGTTGGTTTAATTTGTGGTGGGGTAGATCAAGCAAAATTAGCTTGGCAAAAGCCATTACTTGAATTGATGAATGACGGTCAAGCAGTCAGCACTGAACTGCAACAACTTATTAACGAATTATTCCAAGACACAGCAACTCGCTTAAGCGATGCTGAATTTGGTTTTACGCCGTTATTACCAGAAGAAGAAGAGCTACTCAGCTTGCGCTTAGAGTGCTTAGCCCTATGGGTACAAAGCTACTTAACCGCTATTGCGCTTATTCAGCCAAAGCTTAACGGCGCATCAAGTGATGTGCGCGAAATTATCCAAGATTTAGGCGCTATTGCTCAAGTGGAATTTGATGTCAGCGATGATGATGAATCAGAAGCTGCATTTATCGAGTTGCACGAGTTTGTCAGAATGGCGGCTATTTTATGCTACTCAGAGTTTGGCCCTGAAATGCCATTAGATGAAGAATCCCCATTAGCGCCGCTGCACTAATTAGAATGTAGCTTTCGCCTTGGGCCGTGTTGGCTCGGGGTGAAAAGTCCTCTGGCATCACAGATACTTGAGCTCAGCCAGAACACGAACCAGAGCTGAACTAGCTACATGGCCAATAGCAATACCATCATAACAATATTCAATTCATATCATAATTAACAAAAACAATAAGAACAGGCTTTATGACTGAGTTAAACGCGAAGACAGATAGCAAACAGGCAAGTGCCCAATTACCACAGCCACCACAACAGCCACCACAACAGGTGGATATCACTATTGTTGGCGGCGCTATGGCTGGTGCCAGTTTAGCGCTGGGTTTAGCAAAATTATCAGAAAAATTATCCGCTAAACATGCAGGTCTTTTAAACCGTCCTTTATCTATCGCCTTAATTGAAGCGCAAAAAACTGATGATAATCACCCAGGGTTTGACTCGCGTTCAATCGCCATTGCCCATGGCTCAGTATTTGAGTTAACTCAGTTAGGGATCTGGCCAAGTATTGAAAGCCTTGGCAGCGATATTGAAAATATTCATATCTCAGATCGCGGTCACTTTGGCATGACCGAGCTTAACGCTGAGCAATTTGGCCTGCCATCAATGGGGCAAGTGGTTGAGCTAGCGAAAGTCGGTAAAGTCTTGTTTGATCAACTTCAACAAGCGGATATTAAATTGCACTGCCCAGCAAGCCTAACTCAGCTTGAAACCGATATGGATGGTCACACGATAACCCTTGATAACGGCCAGCAAATTCGCAGCAAGTTGTTAGTGGCTGCAGATGGTGCTCACTCCAAAGTGCGCCAAGCGTTAAAACAAGATGTGACTCAAGTTGAATTTGAACAAGTGGCGCTGGTGGCCAATGTCCAAACTGATAAACCTCACAATAGTTGGGCCTATGAGCGTTTCACTGACACTGGCCCATTAGCCTTATTACCCATGGCGCCAATAAATGGTAAAACTCGGCTGTCATTAGTGTGGGCGCTAGATGCTGAGCAAGCCCAGCAGTTTAAACACTGTGACAAAGTCGACTTTTTAGCCGCGTTGCAACAGGCTTTTGGCAATCGCGCCGGGCGCTTTACTGATGTCGGCTTACGGGTCAGTTATCCATTAACCTTATCTTACATGCCAAGACCGATTTATCATCGCACTGTGTTTATTGGCAATGCGGCGCAAACTTTACATCCCATTGCAGGTCAAGGCTTTAACCTAGGTCTACGTGATGTGGTTGGATTAATCGATGCTGTCGAAACAAGTATTGAAACCAGCATTAAAAGCAGTATTGATACAAGTATTGAAGCTGGCATTGAAAGTTTAGATCTTGGCCACAACTCGCTTATTCATCATTATCTTGCATCAAGACAGCAAGATAGAATGGCCACCATCAACAATGTTGAGTTTTTAGTGCGTGGCTTCTCAAATCAGTATTGGCCGCTAGTGGCTGGGCGCAGTTTAGGGTTAAGATTATTGTCATGGTGTCCGCCGCTTAAAGCGCCGATTGCCCATAAAGCCATGGGCTGGAAAAGCGTCTAAAGATTGCAAGTGCAGTAATAAAGCATTTCAGTAAACCGATTGAAGATTAAGGATTAACATGTTTCAAACTCAGACCTATGATGTAGCCATAGTTGGCGGTGGTATGGTTGGCTTGGCAACGGCAATCGGTTTAGCCGAGGCAAACTTAAACGTGGTGGTGATTGATGCGGGCCAAACAGAGGCTGTGTCAGGTGAGCCACGCCTTCGAGTGAGTGCCATTAACAAAGCCAGTGAGCGACTACTTACCAACTTAGGTGCTTGGCAGTACATTGATAGCGCCCGCGCTACCCCATATTCAAAAATGGCGGTGTGGGACAAAGACGGTTTAGGTAAAATTGCCTTTGATGCCGCCAGCATTAGCGAGCCATCCCTTGGGGCGATTATCGAAAACCAAGCCATCAGCTTTGCCTTAGCAAAACGCGCCGCTGAACTCTCGAACATCACCCACCTAGAAGGTCAGCGACTAGAGCGCATCGCCTTTGGTGAGCGTGAATCATGGCTTACCCTAGATAACGGCGACAACTTAAGCGCCGCCCTAGTGATTGCCGCTGACGGCGCCAATTCTTGGGTGCGTAGCCAATGCCAAATCCCATTAACCTTTTGGGATTATGGTCATCACGCCATTGTCGCCACTATTCGCACCAGTGAGCCCCACGATGCTACCGCCCGCCAAGTGTTTTTAGCCGATGGCCCATTAGCTTTATTGCCATTGTATGAAGACAATTTATGCTCAATCGTGTGGTCAGTATCGCCCCAGCAAGCAGAAGAATTATTAGCGCTATCAAGTGATGAGTTCTCAAAAGCCTTAACCGCAGCATCAGATGGTCGTTTAGGCATTTGTGAACTGGTCAGCTCGCGCCAATCGCACCCATTACGGATGCGTTATGCCCGTCATTTTGCCCGTCATCGTTTGATTTTAGCCGGTGACGCCGCCCATACAATCCATCCGTTAGCAGGTCAGGGGGTTAACTTAGGCTTTTTAGATGCGGCCAGTATTATCGAAACCGTTAGCGAGTTACATGAAGCGGGTAAAGATCTCGGTGATTACGCCAACCTTCGCGCCCTTGAGCGCTGGCGAAAAGCTGATGCCATTGAAATGATTAGCGCAATGGAAGGGTTTAAAAGACTATTTTCCGGTAGCAATCCAGTTAAAAAAGCCTTTAGAGATCTGGGTTTAAACCTAGTTGATAATGTCGCAGGACTAAAAACAGTGTTCATCAAACAGGCTATAGGCAATAAAGTGAAACTTCCTAAGCTTTGTCGAGATTAAATTTTTTAGCTAATTCGGCCTAAAAATCCTTATATATCAGGGGATGGGCCGAGTTGGCGTAAATAAAGATATTAAAACGCCTATAGTCGCATTAGCTAAACTAATGACAAAGTCTCAGATTAGAAAATTTCCTACTATACAAAATTAACCCTGTGGGTATAATTTTGGCGCATTTATAAAATACCTTCATTAGTTTTACCCTCAGAAGGTTCATAAAAAAGAGATAATAATGGCTAATAAAACTGTACTCTTTAACAAGCACTTAGAATCAAATGGCAAGATGGTAGACTTCCACGGTTGGGACATGCCACTTAACTACGGTTCACAAATCGAAGAACATAACGCTGTGCGTCAAAACGCAGGTATGTTCGATGTATCACACATGACAGTGGTTGATGTGACGGGTACCGATGCTTGTGCATTTCTACGCAAATTATTAGCAAATGATATTGCTAAGCTTAAAGTTGCTGGCAAGGCGCTATACAGCGGCATGTTAGATGACAATGCTGGCGTAATTGACGACCTTATCACTTATTATCTTACCGATACCCATTACCGCGTTGTGGTTAACTCAGCAACTCGGGTAAAAGATTTAGCATGGATGGAAAAACAATCTGCAGGCTTTGAGGTGACGATTACTGAGCGCCCTGAGCTGGCGATGATTGCCGTTCAAGGCCCTAACGCTAAAGCCAAAGCCGCCACTGTATTCAGCGCTGAGCAAAACGCCGCCGTTGAAGGCATGAAGCCATTCTTTGGCGTGCAAGCAGGTTCACTGTTTATTGCTACCACGGGTTACACCGGTGAAGTTGGCTACGAAATTATCGTACCTGAAGCAGAGGCTGAAAACTTATGGCAAGCACTACTCGAAGCAGGCGTACAGCCTTGTGGACTAGGCGCACGTGACACCCTGCGTTTAGAAGCAGGCATGAACCTTTATGGTTTAGATATGGATGAAACCGTTAACCCATTAGCCGCTAACATGGGCTGGACTATCGCATGGGAACCAAGCGAGCGCGACTTTATTGGCCGCGAAGCATTAACGGCTATTAAAGCCGCTGGACCTGACAAATTAGTTGGCCTAGTCATGGAACAAAAAGGCGTACTGCGTCACGGCATGCCAGTATTCTTTACTGATGCAGACGGCCTAGAGCACCAAGGCTCAATTACTAGCGGCACATTCTCGCCAACCTTAGGCTACTCAATTGCCATGGCAAGAGTACCCCAAGGCATTAGCGATACCGCTGAAGTGGAAATGCGTAAAAAGCGCGTAGCTGTTAAAGTAATAGCGCCAAGCTTTGTCAGAAATGGTAAACAGGCATTCTAACCAAAGTGTTATAAATGCTTGTATTGAAGTCACTGAATAATAAAAGTGTTGCTAATGAGGTTGTTAGCCAGCACTTAAATAACACTAACGATTACGCTTTAAATTTATAGATATAGGAATTACGACAATGAGCAACATTCCAGCTGAACTTAAATATGCATCATCTCATGAGTGGATCCGCAAAGAAGAAGACGGCACTTACACTGTCGGTATCACTGAGCATGCACAAGAGCTATTAGGTGACATGGTATTCGTTGAATTACCAGAAGTTGGCGACACAGTGACAGCCGGTGAAGATTGCGCCGTAGCTGAATCAGTAAAAGCTGCATCAGACATCTATGCACCGATTTCAGGTGAAGTAATTGCCGTAAACGAAGCATTAGAAGACTCACCAGAGCTAGTAAACAGCGAAGCATTTGGCGAAGGTTGGTTCTTCCGCGTTCAGCCTTCAGACGAAGCTGAAGTGGCTAACTTGTTAGACGCTGACGGTTACCAAGAAGTGATTGACGAAGAATAATCGTCGACGCTACTAGAAGCTCCCTTGGGAGCTTCTTTTGTTTTACCTTTAAATATTTAAAGGCATTAGCGATCCTTACGTCCCGCGTATAAGTATTGCATTACAACATTTTTTTCCTAGACCAGCTATTGATGCCCTACCGCAAAATACTGGCAGATTTGGAACACGATTTCTCATGACAAAGCAGACCCTAACTCAATTAGAGCAACACGAATTGTTTTTAAGCCGTCATATCGGCCCAAGCCAAACTCAACAGCAAGAAATGTTGAATTTTGTTGGCGCAGAATCGCTCGAAGACTTAACCGCACAAACAGTGCCTGGTTCAATTCGTTTACCGCAAGAATTGACCATTGGTGATTCATGTGGCGAAGCAGAAGGCACCGCTTACATCCGCGGCATAGCTGACAAAAACAAAGTCTTTAAAAGCTATATCGGTATGGGCTACTACGGTACAGAAGTACCCAATGTCATTTTACGAAACGTGTTTGAAAATCCGGGTTGGTATACAGCGTACACCCCGTACCAGCCAGAAATCGCCCAAGGCCGTTTAGAAGCCATTCTTAACTTCCAACAAGTGTCTATGGACTTAACTGGACTCGATCTCGCCTCAGCATCATTACTTGATGAAGCAACCGCCGCCGCTGAAGCAATGGCCATGGCCAAGCGCGTATCAAAAGCCAAAAAAGCCAACATCTTTTTCGTGGCAGACGACGTATTCCCACAAACATTAGACGTAGTGCAAACTCGCGCAGAATGCTTTGGTTTTGAAGTTATCGTTGGCCCAGCAAGCGAAGCCGCAAACTACGAGCTATTCGGCGCATTATTCCAGTACACTAACCGTTTTGGTGAAATCACCGACAACACTGAACTGTTCGCTAAGCTTGCTGAAAAGAAAGCGATTGTGACTGTTGCTGCTGACATCATGTCACTGGTACTGCTTAAATCACCAGGGGCGATGGGCGCAGATATCGTTTTTGGTAGCGCTCAGCGTTTTGGCGTACCAATGGGCTACGGCGGACCACATGCGGCATTCTTCGTTGCACGTGATGCACACAAACGTTCAATGCCAGGTCGTATTATTGGGGTATCAAAAGATACCCGCGGTAATAAAGCCCTGCGTATGGCGATGCAAACTCGTGAGCAACATATCCGCCGCGAAAAAGCCAACTCAAACATTTGTACTGCGCAAATCTTATTAGCCAATATGGCGTCGTTTTACGCGGTATTCCACGGCGCCGTTGGCCTTAAAAATATCGCCAGCCGCATTAACCGTTTAACAGACATCTTAGCCGTCGGCCTAAAAGCCAAAGGCGTTGAGTTAGTTAACGGCACTTGGTTTGACACCCTTTCATTATCAGGCCTTGATGTTGATGCGGTTAACGCACGTGCATTATCTGCTGAAATGAACCTACGTATCGACCACGACGGTATCGTCGGCATCAGCCTTGACGAAACCACCACCCGTGACGATATCGCTCAGTTATTTGATGTCATCTTAGGTGCTGACCACGGTCTAGATGTAGCAACACTCGATGCTGAAATCATTGGCGGCGCTGCTTTTGGCGAAGGCGAGGGATCAATTCCTGCTCATCTCATCCGTCACGACAAGATATTGTCTCACCCAACATTCAGTAGCTACCAAAGCGAAACTGAAATGATGCGTTACATCAAGCGTCTTGAGAATAAAGATTTAGCCTTAAATCACTCAATGATTTCGCTGGGTTCTTGCACCATGAAGTTAAACGCCGCCGTTGAAATGCTACCAGTAAGCTGGCCTGAATTTGCCAACATGCACCCATTCTGCCCGCTTGAACAAGCCCAAGGTTACACTCAGTTAATTAACGAATTGTCAGATTTTCTCGTTAACATTACGGGCTACGACGAAGTGTGTATTCAGCCAAACTCTGGCGCGCAGGGCGAGTACGCTGGCCTGTTAGCGATTAAGAAATATCACGAGTCACGCAGCGAAGGGCACAGAGACATCTGTTTAATCCCCCAATCTGCCCACGGTACTAACCCCGCTTCTGCCCAGCTTGCTGGCATGAAAGTAGTCGTTACAGCCTGTGATAAAGACGGTAACGTTGATTTAGAAGACTTAAAAGCGAAAGCGGCAGAGCTTGCTGATAACTTATCGTGCATTATGATCACCTACCCATCGACCCACGGTGTGTATGAAGAATCAATCAGCGAAATCTGTGAAATCGTTCATCAACATGGCGGTCAAGTTTACCTTGATGGCGCTAACATGAACGCACAAGTAGGTCTTACATCACCGGGCTTTATCGGCGCTGATGTATCACACCTTAACCTACACAAAACCTTTGCTATTCCACATGGCGGCGGCGGACCAGGAATGGGCCCAATCGGCATTAAAAAGCATTTAGCGCCGTTTGTTGCAGGCCATAAAGTTGTCAAACCAGGCCGCGAAAGCGACCATAATGGCGCAGTATCAGCCGCGCCATACGGCAGTGCTAGCATCCTACCTATTAGCTGGATGTACATTAAGCTGTTAGGCACAAAAGGGGTTAAGCAATCAACCCAAATGGCGCTACTTAACGCTAACTATGTGATGAAGAAGCTGTCGGCCCATTACCCAGTATTATTTACTGGCCGTAATGATCGCGTAGCCCACGAGTGCATTATCGATTTACGTCCACTTAAAGAAGCATCTGGCGTCACTGAGATGGACATTGCTAAGCGTCTAAATGACTACGGCTTCCACGCCCCAACCATGAGCTTCCCTGTAGCAGGTACGTTAATGATTGAGCCAACAGAGTCAGAGTCAAAAGTAGAGCTAGACCGCTTTATCGAAGCGATGATCGCTATTCGTGGCGAGATTGCCAAAGTCGAAGCAGGCGAGTGGCCAAGCGATAACAACCCACTGCACAATGCACCACACACCATGGCCGACATTATGGATCCTGAGTTTGACTCACGTCCATACAGCCGCGAAGTGGCCGTATTCCCAAGCGCAGCGGTTAAAGCGAATAAGTTCTGGCCAACGGTTAATCGTATTGATGATGTTTATGGGGATCGTAATTTGATGTGTTCGTGTGTACCTTTGAGTGAATATGAATGATGATAATGGCTGCTGATGAGTGTGAATTAAGTTTGTGACTATTTTAATTAAGTTTGTGACCGTAATTAAGATTGTGACTGGCTAGATAGCAAAACGCTTATAACGACATTAAAAAGCGAACCAGAAATGGTTCGCTTTTTTTTAAGGTCAGTTTTACTTTTTCTCGGGTGTTAAGGGAAACTCCGAGTTAGTCTAACGTTCGTTAGCTTAATGCTCGTTAGCTTAATGCTCGTTAGCTTAACTCTTTGGAGGGGGCAACTCGAAAATGCCCCCAAATCATTTTCACTGATAAAAGTGGTAAATAGCACATTAGAGCTTTGGGCTTATAAAAACTAATGTGGGACACAAGATACAAGAGCTGCCCCGGAATTATCATATAGGCCGGAACCTAGTGATTTTTCTTCCTGCGTGAACATTGCACTTTATGCAATGTCGAAGGTTTTTTGTTTCACTCAGGCAAAGAAACAAGGGGCTGTTCTTTACATGCTATAACTCATTGTTAATAATATGGTTTACTGTTAGGCTTGAGTGATTAAAGTATTGGCAACCTGTCCTTATTAAGACCGTTCTTGTTAGGAATTCAGCCTAATATACTGTTACATTTTACGTGGTTTAATCCAATAGTTGAGGTTATTGATTGAAAGTCATTACAATACAAGAAATAGAATTACATCGTTTTAAACGATATAGAAATAAAACTATTGGTACGCCTGACGGGTTTTGTTTATTAGCAGGTTCGAATAATTCAGGTAAGTCCACTTTCATGCAGGCATTTGCCTTGTGGGAATTTTGTAAGAATCTTATAAAGCTAGAACATGGCGACGGCGGCCTACTTAACGACCATCTTGGGAAGAAACAGGGTGTAGGTGTTAATGGCGAAGATTTTCTTCCTTTAAATATTCCATCATTAAAACATTTGTGGACTAACTTGAAAGTTAATCCTGAAGAGGATTCTCAAGGTAATAAAGAGCCTGATGGCTATACATTATGGCTAGAAGTTAAATGGATTAATAGTTCACAAGAAGAACCTCGCTATTTACGTTTTTCCCTCTCTTTAGCAAATGAGCGACTATTCGTTAAGACAACTAGATCGAATATATCTAATAATGAAGAGTTACCTCAAGTCGCCTATATTCCACCTTTTGCAGGAATTTTGAATAGAGAACCATTTCACACTAAAGCAATGAGATCACGTCTCGTTGGTCAAGGTTTGAGTGGTTCAGTAATGCGTAATACATTGTTAGAGCTATTTAAAAGAAATCAAACTAAAAGAAAAGAGCTATTAGGTGATAAGAGTCGAATCTCACCTGCAAATCTTAGAAATCTCCGTGAAACAGACCGTTGGGAGCATTTACTTGAGGTGATGCGAAGACTTTTTGATATTGAATTATTCGTTCATGATTTTAACGAGGATTACCATAGTTATATTAAAATTGAATATTGGAAAGGTGCATATAACGAAGCCGGAACTAAATTTATCAAATATACTGGGTTTAATAGACGAGATATTATGGTAGAGGGGAGTGGCTTTCTTCAGTTATTAAATGTTTTATCTTTGGCGTTGGATCCATCTTATCAGGTTATATTTTTAGATGAGCCAGATGCGCACTTGCATCCATCATTACAATTTTCACTTTTGGATGAATTGAATACATTAGCAGAAAAATATCATAAACAGATATTGTTCGCGACACACTCTACGGAGCTCATAGCCTCCCAGCCACCTGAAAATATAATGAAATTTGAAAATGGTAAGGTGAAAATACTAAATGATGAATCTCAAAAAGTAGGCTTAATAACTGGGTTGGGCTCTGAGTTTTCCCCTCAGCTCCATAAGTTACAAAGAACAAAAAAAGTCCTATTTGTTGAAAATGATTCTGATGCAGACACGATAAAGATTCTTGCAGAAAAAATCGGTACTCCTATCTCTCCAGATATAGTCGTTTGGGCTTGGCCTGGCAAGCATGTAGAACGCCAGCATTTATTTAACCAATTGAAACGAGTTATTAGTGGTTTAACAGGCATAAGCCTCAGAGATCGTGATGGTCAACCATTCGAAACGATTACAGAGTCCTTATTAGATAAAAATAATGTTGGCTGTGATAAAGATGGGTTATTAGCCAGAACTTGGAGGTTTAGGTATATTGAGTCTTACTTACTTTCTCCTAAAGCAATTGCACGAGCAGCTGTAAAAACTGAAGATGATGTAATTGAAAGTGCTAAAGTTTTTGGGGTCGATCTAGGTGCGTTTGATCCAGAGAAAATTATTAATGCATATCAAGAGTTGCCTTCAAAGCCAATCTTAACTGAAGGCGAAAATTGCTTAACTGTAAAGTATGGAATTTCTAAATATGATATTGCAAACGCTATGGAAGTGGATGAAATACATGTTGATATTAAAGCTCTGATATCTCAAATCGTACAATTGTAGAAAGAAATGTAACAAGGTCTTTAAGTCGGAACAAAAACAGTTGGCTTAAGGCGGCGTTACCCCATATCGGATTGTCATAGCTTTCCTAATGCCAAGAGTCATTTTCAGAGCTTAAGCTTTAACGCATTTCTGTCCAGGTACGTCTTAGAGTGATCGCTCTAAGACACTTTTGCCCCGAAATGTGTTTGAAATGGATATCTCTCGAGGTTTAGTCATTTGTATTTACCCTCAATAATCTAATATCACC
>NZ_JAUORL010000035.1:0-48801 GCF_030548015.1 Shewanella sp. 4_MG-2023 | reverse complement strand
CTTCTTTAGCAAAAGCTTCAATATCTTTTTTGTTCATGAGTATCTGCCTATCCTTGACTCTCTATAGAGTACGTGTTAATAAGCAGTTACACAAAATTAGTTACAGTCTCTGGTAATTTGATTGTTAAGGTATTAGATAAGTAAATACCTGTTGTTAACTATGTAAAAGGAAGACTTAGGTCTTCCTTTTTTATTTATCTTGTTCTGGTTTACCTGCATAGTCAGTTTACTCATCATTTCATTTGTTGATGGGTAGTTTTATATGTGATTACTCAATTAATATCGCTCTTCAAATTGTTTGCTAGCCTCAAAATCCTCTTGTATAGCTGTAATGCTACACCATTGCAAAATCCTTGCGTTAAAGTAATTATCAATATGTTGCGTAATTGTTTATTAACGCGCGTGCAGGCCTTTAAATGCCTAAGTCTCTTGCTAGTGATAATCTCCTTCTGCTACTGTCGAAATCGACCATATCAATAAGACTTGGTAAAACGACCAATAAATAAAAACCATACGGGACTCATGTTTTGAACTTAAAAATACTTGGCTCAATCGCCATTGTTGCAGGAACTGCTATTGGTGGGGGGATGTTAGCTTTACCACTTGCTACCGCAGCGCTAGGTATTATGCCTGCGATTTTATTGCTGGTAGTTATCTGGGGATTATCAGCTTATACCTCTTTATTAATGTTAGAAATTAACTTACGTACTGGTGTGGGTGATAACGTCCACGCCATTACTGGCAAAACCTTAGGCAAGGTTGGTCAACTTATTCAAGGCGGATCGTTTTTAAGTTTGTTATTTGCCCTGACCATGGTGTATCTAATGGGAGGATCATCGCTACTTGAATCTCGCTTAGAGCCATTATTAGGTGTCGATTTAAATAACCAAGTGTCAGTACTGCTATTTACGTTAGTATTTGGTGGCCTAATTGCCGTTGGCGTGAAGTGGATTGATAAAGTCTCTCGTGTGCTGTTTACTGCGATGATCGTGTTACTGGTTCTAGTGGTGGCATTTTTGCTACCAGAAGTGAACCTTGTGGCATCATTAAGTAATTTTTCAGCCAATGTCGCCGAAGGCGATAAACTAGACCAACTGTGGTTAGCGGCTATTCCTGTGGTATTTACCTCATTTGGTTTTCACGTTTGTATTGCGACGATTGTGCGCTACCTAGAAGGTGATGCGGTTTCATTAAGAAAAGTGTTATTGATTGGTTCTACCATCCCGCTAGTTTGCTATATCTTATGGATATTGGTCACTTTAGGTACCTTAGGCGGTGAAACGGTAAATGGTTTTGCAGGGTCATTACCTGCGCTAGTTAATGCATTACAAGCTGTAGCTAACTCAGCGGTTGTCAGTCAGTTTATTGATTTATTTGCCAATCTTGCACTCGTGACTTCTTTCTTAGGCGTTACCATGAGCTTGTTTGACTATGTTGCCGAGTTAACCCGAGCAAAAGATGATAAAGCAGGCCGTGCTAAAACTTGGTTAATCACTTTCGTACCACCGGTACTGTGTGCGCTGTATTACCCTGATGGTTTTTTCCAAGTATTAGGTTTTGCTGCAATTCCATTAGTAGTGATGATTATTTTCTTGCCGATAGTCATGGCATTAAAACTGCGTAAGCAACAATTAGGTGGCTATGAAGTGTGTGGTGGCAAGCTTGCGTTAGCTATCGCAGGTCTATTAGGTTTGTTGATTGTTGTTGCTCAGTTGATGGTGGCTTTAAGCTAAAAAAGCCAATAAATGAAGCTGTGTTGTCGATAAGCTTTGTAACGGCATTTTTCAAAGACTATTTCTTTGTAGAAACAATATGATAAAGTCAGGCTATCCGCCTGACTTTTTTATGCCTTAAATCTGAACATTGTTGCTTCAATATGACATTGTGACCGCATTAAAATACAGGCAATTTGGGGCTCTTTTATTAAAAATGGAATAATAATGAAAACATGGTTATTAAGCGCTGCAATTTTGGCAACATTTGCCAGCCAAGCAGACGAAGGAATGTGGCAGCCTTATCAGCTACCTGCAATGGCTGATGAGCTTAAAGCAAAAGGATTGGAGATTGATGCCAAATCGATTTCAAAATTAACCGAATTTCCAATGAATGCCGTGATTAGCCTAGGTGGCTGCACAGCATCATTTGTGTCGCCTAAAGGCTTGGTTGTTACTAATCATCATTGTGCTTATGGCGCTATTCAGTACAACTCAACCCCAGAGAACAACCTGTTACAAGATGGTTTTTTAGCTAAAACTTATGCAGAAGAATTACCTGCTACACCGGGTTCACGTATTTATGTTACTGAAGCTGTTACTGATGTCACCGCTAAAATAAAAGACGGTGAAATGAGCAAAACTGGTAATGACTTTTACAAAGGCATTGAGCAAAAAGAGAAATCATTAGTCGCAGAGTGTGAAGCGCAAGATGGTTACCGCTGTAAGGTTTATAGTTTTCATGGTGGTCTTGAGTATTACTTAGTTAAACAGATGGAAATCCGCGATGTTCGCCTAACTTATAATCCTGCAGCCAGTGTGGGTAAATATGGCGGCGATATCGATAACTGGATGTGGCCACGTCACACTGGCGATTTTTCATTCTACCGTGCTTACGTCGGTAAAGATGGTAAGCCTGCCGATTTCAGTAAAGATAATGTCCCATACGAGCCTAAAAGCTTTCTTAAAGTGTCTGCAAAAGGCGTAAGCGAAGGGGACTTTGTTATGGTGGCAGGTTACCCTGGCCGTACTAACCGTTATCGCATCGCGAATGAAATCGAAAACCAATTTGAGTGGGCTTATCCGCAAGGTAAAGTGTTGCGTGAACGTTTAATTGAAATCATCAAAGACACAGCCCCAGAAGGCAGTGATGAGCGAATTAAATATGAAAGCTCAATTGCAGGATTAGCCAATTACGCTAAAAACTTTACTTCGATGATTGAGTTTTACGGTAAATCTACCATGTTAGATGAGCGTAAAAGTTTAGAGCAAAAATTAGCTAAGTGGATTAGCAAAGATAGCAAGCGTCAGGCGAAATATGGTGAAACATTAGCTCAGTTAGATAAGTTAATTGCCTTAGACCAACAAGGCCAAGAACGTGACTTACTGCTGAGTTACATGGGTTATTCAACCATGAAGAACACCGCTGAGCGCCTATATCGTTTAGCTCATGAAAAAGCGTTACCGGATATGCAGCGTGAGCCTGGCTATCAAGAACGCGACATGACTCAGTTTACCTCAAGTATGGAGCGTATTGACCGTCGTTATGCTGCCAGCGTTGATAAAGCCATGTTAGCAGACTTACTCAAGCGTTATGCCGCTTTGCCAACCTCTGAGCGTTTAGCTGATTTTGATAAGGCTTTCTCGATTGGTAAAAACTTCGATGAAGCCAAGCTAATGAAAACCCTTGATAGCATGTATGCCAATACCACACTGTCAGATAAAGACGTCCGCTTAGCTTGGATGAATAAGTCGGTAGCTGAGTTTAATCAGTCGAAAGATCCGTTTATTCAATATGCGGTGATGACCTTTGATGAAAAAATGCAACGCGAACAAGCGCAAAAACAACTTGCTGGAGACTTAATGAAAGTGCGTCCACAGTATATGGATGCGGTCATTGCCTATAATCGTGAGCTAGGTAAACCGGTTTACGCTGATGCTAACTCAAGCTTACGAGTCACGATTGGTAACGTAAAAGGATACTCGCCCCAAGATGGTTTAGTGGCGGCGCCGTTTACTCGTCTTGAAGGTATTGTTGCGAAAGATACTGGTGCAGCTCCATTTGATGCACCGACTAAGCAACTTGAGCTTATTAAGCAAAAGCAGTACGGCGATTTCTACATGAAATCAATCGATTCTGTACCGGTTAACTTCTTATCGACTTTAGATACCACTGGTGGTAACTCAGGTTCTCCAACTTTGAATGGCCGCGCTGAATTAGTGGGTTTACTGTTTGATGGCGTTTACGAAAGCATCATTGGTGACTGGGGTTATGATCCTCAAACTAACCGCTCAATCCAAGTGGATAGCCGTTACATGCTGTGGGTGATGAAGTATTTAGATAATGCTGACAACTTACTTGAAGAAATGGACATCGTAAAATAATTGATAAGCAGCTACAACTTAAGTAGCTGCTGCAGTGTGACTAATTCTGCGGCCTCTAGGGGCCGCATTTTTGTTTCTGGCAACTGAGCAAGCTGACAATTCATCATGCTCACTCTTAGCAAATCAACAACGTGATAGCCCAGCGCTTGGGACATTCTGCGAATTTGTCGATTAAGCCCTTGGGTTAAGGTGATCTCAAATTGGCACTCGCCAATGACAGAGACCTTACAAGGTTTAGTGGTCACATCTCGATAGCAGACTCCTGCACTCATTAGCGTGGCAAAATCATTTTTAAGTGGTTTATTTACCGTGACTTGATAGACTTTTTCATGGCCAAAATCAGGATGCATCAGTCGATGAGTTAGCGCGCCATCATTTGTCAGTAGTAATAATCCGCGCGAGTCCTTATCTAATCTTCCTGCAGGGTACAGCCGGGGTGAAGCGGGTAAGTGATGGATTAAACTGGAGGCTAACTCAGGTAATAAGCGGCAATCAATGCCCACGGGTTTGTGATATAGCCAATATTGTTTGCTCTCTAGTGGCGCAATAGTTTCACCGTCTAGTAAAATATTGGGGTTTACCACATTGGGGCTGACGCGATCTAACGCTGAGGCGATTTGACCATTAAAGCACACTCTACCTGCGGCAATAAGCCTTTGGGCTTGGCGCCTTGAGCAGACTCCGCAGTGAGCTAAATACTGCTCTAAGCGCATATTATTGGCCAAAATTAGTTTCCTACAAGCGATAAGTTGGCAAGGTGATGTTGCTGCTTAATACGGTTTTTCATATCAATGGCTAACACCATACACCACAAAATATTGGTTTGAGTTAGTACCCACATCACCAAGGACATCCAACAAATGTCACTGGTAGCATGGCTACATGGATCAAAATCTAATGTCGACCAGTTAAGCAAAGACATCAATATTATTGAAAATATTAACCCAATAATATTTAGAGCGAATAATGGACTGGTTAAAGCGCTACGCTTGCGAAAGTATTCCATAAAGCAAAAACAATGCAGCAAAAAGGTGCAAATGAGATAACCGGTTGAAAACAGACGGTGTTGCTCTAAAAAGTTAATTGGAAAGATACCAATGAGTACAATTAATACGCCTAAGGTAGCGCCAGTGACGGTAATACCTCGGCTGTAGCCATCTTCAAAGACAAAGTAGCGCGCTGACATAGCCAGTATTAAACACATTCCAGCAATGACTAATGACATATTGTAAACAATGGCTAACGGTGAACTCATATAGTCACCTAAGGTATCAGCTCTAATGCTCAGTGGGTTAATACCCAAACGAGACACTTCAGCAATTAACGCCGCCCCAATGCCAAGGCCACTAATTACAGCAGTCGCTAAAGACATGAAAATAATCATTAAATGTAAATCGTAATGTTTATTAAACTGAATTGATTGGCTCATGGGTTGTTTGATATGCAAATGTTAACTTTAGACTAACACTTTTAAACCGCTCTTTTATATAAAATAAAACCTGAGTTCAACCATCATTAAGTCGGTTGTTCTCAGGTTTTATGCCGTTGGTTTGACAGTGAATTAAGCGCGTTTACGCAATATCACAATTGAAATAGCAACCACAGCTAAAATCATACAATACCAAGCGTGTGAAATAGCAGCTAATGGGCTAATGGCAAAGGTTGATGCTATCAATAGTGCTTGAGCGCCATGGGGAATTAACCCTTGAATGATACAAGCAAAAATATCTAAAACACTCGCCGCGCGCTTAGGTGCAACGCCATGCTTGCTGGCTAAGTCTTTGGCAATGTCACCGACAACCACAATCGATACCGTATTGTTAGCGACACACACATTGGTTGCTGCAACCATACCTGCCATACCTAGTTCAGCAGCGCGGGGTGATGCGTCACCTTTGGCTTTAGAGAAGCGGGCAATCAAAGATTCAATCTTCTGGCTTACAAAGGTTAAACCGCCTTGTTGTGTCATCAGCGCAGCTAAACCGCCAACAAGCATAGATAGAATGAAGATTTCTTGCATGTTGGTGAAACCAGCATAGATATCTTGACCAAATTGGACCGCACTATAATCCATAGTGAACAGGCCTGTAGCGCCAGCTAGCAGTATGCCTACGGTTAGTACCACAAACACATTAACCCCTGATACTGCTAAAAATAATATCGTTAGGTAAGGAATAACGTTAATGAAGTCAATTTCTTGGGCGGCAATGTCAGCTTGTCCCTGACCCGCAATAGCAAATAACACTAAGGCAATTGCTGATGCTGGCAGCGAGAAAATTAAGTTCTCACGGAACTTGTCTTTCATTTCACAGCCCTGAGTACGGGTTGAGGCAATGGTGGTATCAGAAATAATAGATAAGTTATCACCAAATAATGCACCAGATAATACTGCGCCAGCCATTAATGCATAATCAATTTGCGCTTGATCAGCAACGCCTAATGCAATCGGCGCTACCGCTGCAATGGTACCCATTGAGGTGCCCATCGCGGTAGCAATGAAGGCAGCAATAACAAAAAAGCCGGGTAATAATAAGTTCGATGGGATCATTGATAAGCCCAGCGCAACCGTAGCATCAACACCACCAGTCGCTTTAGCGACAGAGGCAAAGGCGCCTGCCAATAGATAAATCAGACACATAGCAATAATATTGCTGTGACCAATACCGGCAATGAAAGTATCAATGGATTGATTTAATTTTTGCTTAGACAGTAATAACGCCAAGATAATCGCCGGTAAAATCGCGATAACACTAGGTAACTGATAAAAAGCAAAGTCTACACCTTGGCTTTGAAAGTAAACCCCAGCGCCAATAAATAAGGCTAAAAAAGCAAATAGTGGCAGTAAAGCAACAAAGGAGGCTGGGCTGGTGGCCGATTTTTGTGTTTGTGTGGTCAAGTGAGTCTCTCTTATTATCTTATTCAATTCATTGATGGTATTGGTGCTGCACCAATAGGCTGCGAGTTACTTTAGCAATCCATGTTATTTCAGTTTCAATGATGATAGCTTGTGCAATGATAGTCAGCATAGGAGATCTACAAATTAGTGTCAATCTAGACGTCTAGACTTCTTTGCTTCTAGGGTTGGTTTTACTTTAATGGCACATGCTAACTGTATTTGCAGCACAATAAAGTATACATCTCATTAACCTTGAGACGGTTTGGTGGCTGTATTTTGACCTTTAACAGCCGCTGCAATATTATCGGCGTTCATTGATGCAAGAGCCCCTTGATGATGAAACCAGATAGAATGACTGCAATGCAGCAACTTATAAACCAAGTTAAAGATACCTTTCCCTTAGATGATCCTGCTTTAGCCGTATGTGGTTTTAATAGTAGCTGTATTGGCTGTCCCAAAAAACTGCTTGAAATTGTTGATAGTGAAGTGAGTTATTGGCAATCATCGCTGGACAATAATGCCACCCCGAGCTTTGGCGATTTAGAAAAATTTGCCAAGTTATGTAAAAACGTTCATCGAGGTTTAAAGCGCAACGGTTTGTTTGATAGTCAATAGTGCGAATATTGCCTGTGAGGGCTTGATGGTTATTAGGATTGTTATCAAGCTGCCTTTTACTACCTCACTTTCCTGCCTCAAACTCCCATATCCGCTGTAATTTTAGATTTCATTTTTTCCCTTAAGATGGTTAGCATTGCCTAAGCTATGTTGATAACCGATAACTGACTAGCGAAATTGATAAAGCGTACTGTTGTGGCACAAAGCAATAGGCTATCTTAGCGAGGTAGCCTCACTATAGGAATAATAATGGCACTGACACTTTCGCAAATTGAAGCTTTTTGTTTGGTCGCAGAGCTGGGCTCTGTGTCAGAAGCGGCGAGACAAACAGAACAGAATCGCACCAAAATGACCATGGCGATTAAAGCGATGGAAAAAGATCTCGATACCGCATTATTTGATCGCACCGGTAACCAAGTCACATTGTCCGAAGCAGGTAAGGCTATTTATAAAGATTGCCAAAGTATGCTGACAGCGGCGCAGCGGATCCGCCAAACCTGTCGTCAAGTTAAAGGTGAGTTTGCTGCAGAAGTATGGATTGCCCGTGACGACTCTTTACCTGACGATATTTGGTTAGAGTTGACTCATCAGCTTAATAATCACTTTCCAGCAACCTCATTTAATATTGTGCTGGCCTCCACCGGCGATCTGGCCAATTTAGTTGAAACTGAGCAAGTTAATTTTGCTTTTGGAATTGACTATGAAAGCACTGATAGTGCCATGGTGACATCACATCCTTTAGGTAAAATTCGCATGATGTCAGTGTGCCGTCATGAGCACCCCTTGGCAGCAAAACGCCGAGTGTCAGATGAAGACTTGCGCAGCGCCATGCAAGCATCAATGGTATATTTAAATGAAAAGTCCAATCCTGAATTACAGCCTTTTTCCCGTAACTATATTGGTTTTTCAAGTTTTGATTACATTCTTAGCTCCATTCAAACTGAAGATGCTTGGGGTGTAATGCCTGAGCCCTTGATTAAACATTTATTGAGGCAGCAATCCATTGCGGTGATTAAGCATACTTACGGTTTATTGCAGGAAGACTATTGCATGTTTGCAGCAAGTGGCCTTAATGAGCATCCCGCGACAAACTGGTTAGCCGATCAGTTAAATGACTATCTATTTGCTTTTTAATCTTGTGTTCATGATAAGCCCATCCTCGATGGGTCATTAAATCAAACTGTTCAACTGGTCCATTTCAATAACCAGCTATCACCTTTGTATTAGCTTATTCGTGTTATTTCGGATTCATGCCAAGCACTCACTGTCAATATAATTGACAGATGGTTACTAAACTAAGTCATTGAATAGCCTTGCTATAATAATATTACTATCAAAATAACCTCACAGACGTTGAGTTTGTCATTGCTGATTTAATACAGAATGCCAAACTGTACTCAATTACCTATACGGGTAAATGATTAATTTTATGAGGAATTCATATGTGTGTGCCATCTCAAGCAATAGAGCAAAAAGTGTTGATACTGTCTTCAGTATTTGCGCTGATGTTTGCTGTAGGCGGCTTGGCGGTTGGGCTGATATTGGGTTCCTTAGTCATAGCCTTTGATGGTTTATACTCGTTAATTAGTTTGCTGTTAACTATTTTGTCACTGCTCGCCGCTAAGCTTATCCATTCCCCGAAAGATAAGCGTTTTCCCAATGGTAAGGCGATGTTTGAACCTATTGTTATTGCGATCAAAGGTTTAGTGATTATGAGTCTAGTGATTTATTCACTGTTTGGGGCAATCGATAGTTTAATACAAGGTGTCAAGCCGTTAGACATTGGTGTCGCGAGTGTTTTCGGGCTGATAAATACCCTTGGTTGTGGTTTTGCTTGGTGGAAAATAACCCAAATGAGCCGCGAGTCGCACTCAGGGTTAATTGAAGCAGAAACTAAGCAGTGGCAGATGGATACTTTGCTCAGCATGGCTATTACGCTGGGGTTTGTTATCGCATGGGGCTTAACGCAAACTTCGCTGGCTCAATATGCAGGTTATGCCGATCCACTCATGATGATATTAATTTCAGCTTACTTTTTGAAAGTTCCTTTTTCTATGGTGAGTCAAGCGGTCAAAGAGTTATTGCAAATGGCACCACAACAAGAACTGATTGCAGAAGTATCCAAAGGCATGAAAGAAGTTGATAGCCAAGAAACCCTGCATTTAGGCAGTGTCGTCAAAGTGGGAAATGAGCTTAGAATTGATATCAATGTCGTACCTAGTGAAGAGTCAATTATAAAGACCGGTGATATCAAAGTATTTCAGCAAAATCTCAAGCAAAAGTTATCAGCGCTGCCATACAAGTTAGAGCTTAAAATGAATATTGCCATTTAACCATTTAACCATTTAGTCATCAAGCTATTGCTAGTCACTACAATAACCATATTCGATTATTGGTACCATTTGAGTCTTAACGAAGACTCACTTATCCGCCGCAACAACCACTAACTTGCTCATTACGCTTCATTTAGCGAGACAAACTTGATGCTAAATACGGCCTTTCAATAATGGCTTTTTTGCGCTATCTAGGTGCAGCTTGCACTACTTACAACCATTTTTTAAAAATCTAATTAGATTATGGCGTTGATTTATAAGCATTTATCAACCTTGGTATGAAGTTGGCTTATTAGCAGTCAACTACATAACTATAGGGAATGCACTATGTCATATATCGAGCCAAAGGAGTTTGCTACCAAGATGGTAGATGCTGGGGAGCAAAAAATCTTCATGTCGACACGAGATACATTAGTTAGGGCATTTATGGCTGGCGCGATACTGGGACTTGCCGCTTTTTTTGCCATTACCGTTATCGTGAAAACAGGTAGCTTGTTAGTCGGATCATTATTATTCCCGGTTGGGTTTATTATGTTGTATCTGATGAAGTTTGATTTGCTGACAGGTGTATTTACCTTAGTGCCTTTAGCTGTCCTTAACAAGCGACCGGGATGTACCTGGGAGCAACTTTTTAGGAATTGGGGGTTAGTGTTTGTGGGGAATTTTGCCGGCGCGTTAACCGTGGCATTTTTTGCATCCTATATCCTGACTTATGGTTACAACACTGACGGTGGAGTATTAGCGGCTAAAGTGAGCTCAATTGGTGAGTCACGTACGTTAGGGTATCAAGAGCATGGCGTGGCAGGCTGGTTTACTATTTTTATTCGCGGCATGTTGTGTAACTGGATGGTGTCTATGGGAGTGGTAGGCGCTATGATCTCAACCTCAGTGAGCGGCAAAATGGCTGCAATGTGGATGCCTGTGATGCTGTTCTTCTTTATGGGTTTTGAGCATTCAATCGTTAATATGTTCCTATTTCCATTTTCAATGATCATGGGCGGTGACTTTACTGTTAGCGACTACCTATTGTGGAATGAAATCCCAACGGCATTAGGTAATTTAGTCGGCGGCTTTTTACTCGTGGGCTTACCTTTGTACTTAACCCATGTTAAGACAAGCCCTGAGCGTAAAACTGCTGCTGAAAAAGAAAGCTTAGCTTTATAAGCAGTGCTAAGGCCTATCCTTGTCTCGATTGGGCTTTGTTATGGCGATTCAAGTGATACCTGCTTACTTAATGGTAAGCCGTTGATGGTTTTATCGGTAAATACTATTAGCTTGAACACTATTAACCTAAATAAAATAGCTTGAACAAAAAATGCCCGCAGCTGCGGGCATTTTTATGGTTTCAAACCTGCTAATTATTAGTCTTCAGCATCACCAAGGGACAATAACGTCGCGTTACCGCCAATGGCAGTAATATTGTTGGTGCGGGTTTTTTCAGTAATAAAACGAGTAAGGTAGTGTGGTCCGCCTGCTTTGGGGCCAGTACCTGATAAACCTTGACCGCCAAAAGGCTGTACACCCACTACTGCGCCAATTTGGTTACGATTAATATAGACGTTACCCACATCAACCTTGTCTGCAAGATTTAACGCATGGCCTTCATTGCGGCTATGAATTCCTAAAGTAAGACCAAAGCCGGTGCTGTTTATCTCGTCAATAACCGCGGCTAAATTAGCGGCTTTATAACGAATAACGTGCAAAATTGGCCCGAAATGTTCTTTCTCAAGCACTTTAATTGAATCAATTTCTACCGCTGTTGGCGACACAAAGTGGCCATTATCAGTGCCTGCGGGTAAGTCGATTTTCTTAATTAACTTACCAACTTGCGAGATATGATCAATATGGGCATTTAGGTTCGCTTTTGCAGTGGCATCAATCACAGGGCCAACGTCAGTTTGAACAAAGCTTGGGTTACCAATACTGAGTTCTTCCATTGCGCCTTGCATTACATCTAACACGCGATCGGCAATATCTTCTTGTAAGAACAGCACTCGCAATGCCGAGCAGCGCTGGCCTGCACTGGTAAATGACGATGAAACCACATCTGCAACCACTTGTTCTGCTTGTGAGGTCGAGTCAACTATCATCGCATTTTGACCGCCAGTTTCAGCGATGAGCGGAATGATAGCACCTTCACGATTAGCTAATGTGCGGTTAATCAATTTAGCAGTGCCGGTTGAACCAGTAAAGCACACACCGCCAATACGTTCATCAGCGGTGATCGCTGCGCCAACAGTAGCGCCAGTGCCTGGTAAGAACTGCAGTACATCGACAGGAATGCCTGCTTCATGAGCTAATTGCACTGCGCGGTAACCTACTAATGAAGTTTGCTCAGCGGGTTTGGCAATCACGGTATTACCAGCAGCTAGCGCCGCAGTAACTTGGCCCAAGAAAATCGCTAATGGGAAGTTCCAAGGGCTAATACAAACAAAGGTGCCGCGGCCTTGAATGAATAGTTCATTTAATTCACCCGTCGGCCCAGGAAGCAAAGTTGGCGCCGCCATCATTTTCTTGGCTTGAATAGCATAGTAGCGACAAAAATCTACTGCTTCACGGACTTCATCAATGCCATCTTGTAAGCTTTTACCTGCTTCACGAGTACAAAGGGCAATCAGCTCTTCGCGGTTCTCTTCAAGTAAGTCAGCCAGTTTTTGCAGTGCAGATGCACGCTGTTCAACGGGGGTATGACTCCAACGATGAAAAGCGCCATGGGCAGAACTTAATGCAGCTTCAATTGCCTGATTATTGGCAAAAGCTACTTGTCCCACCGTTTTAGTGGTGTCAAATGGGCTGAGTACATTTTTGGTTTCGCCGCTTAAGGTCTCGCCATTGACTAATGGCCCAGCAGTCCATTGGGTATCGTTAAATTGGTCAACGCCGGCAAAAAATGGCGCAGACTCAGAAATGATGTTCATGTTTAATCCTTTAGAGTTTTTACGTTCTATACCAAAAATATCTTCCGGCAGAACAATTTTATTATTAGCTAAAGTTTTATAAGCTTTTAAAGTGGTTAATGGATGCACCACTAAGCTTTCTATAGGGGTTTTCGGGTCCACTAATTTGTGAACAAACGAGGTGTTAGCGCCGTTTTCTAATAGGCGCCTTACCAGATAAGGCAGTAGATCTTTATGGGCACCAATAGGCGCGTAGATACGCACGGATTTTGCGCCACTTTCAGCCAGCATAGTGTCGTAGAGCTCTTCACCCATGCCATGTAGGCGCTGGAACTCATAGTGACGATTCGCGCCCATCGCACTGATACTGGCAACTGTTTGGGCATTATGGGTGGCAAATTGCGGGTATATGGCGCCTGTAGTGGCGTCAGAGAGTAAATAACGAGCACAGGCTAAATATGATACGTCCGTGCCGGCTTTGCGAGTGTAAAGTGGGTAGCCACCGTCGCCAGCTTGCTGAGCCCATTTTAACTCACTGTCCCAATAAGCGCCTTTTACTAGTCTCACTGGAATTTCATCGCCTTGCTCGCGGGATAACTTAGTTAACCAACATAATACCGGCAGGGCACGTTTTGAGTAGGCTTGAACCACAATCCCCAGTAAGCCCCAACCTTGAGTTTCGTTGGCGTTATATAGCTTCTGGAATAACTTGAGTGATAATTCAAGGCGATCCATTTCTTCGGCATCGATTGAAATACCGATGTTGAGCTCGCGCGCTTGCACGATGAGTTTAATGACAGTGTCATATAATTCACTGAGTACACGTGATTCATTGGCGACTTCATAGCGTGGATGCAGCGCCGATAATTTGATTGAGATTGTGGGGCGAGGAGCGCTTGATAGATCGTATTCTTGTGCGCCTAATTCAGCAATCGCATGGCTATATTCAGTGTAATACTTATGTGCATCTTTAGCGGTTAACGCGGCTTCACCGAGCATATCATAGCTGTGGGTGTAACCTTGCTGGCGCTTAGCAACACTGTTTTTAAGGGCCTCTTTAACCGTTTGTCCCAACACAAACTGTTTACCCATAATCTTCATCGCGGCATTCATTGCTTGACGAATAACAGGCTCACCAACACGATTAACTAAACGGTTTAGCAAGTTACTAGGTTTGCCGTCGATGTTTTTATCTAACTTAACGATTTTACCTGTGAGCATCAAGCCCCAAGTGGATGCGTTAACTAACACTGAATCACTTTTACTTAAGTGCGCATCCCACTTAGCGCCAGAGAGCTTATCTTCGATTAAGGCATCTGCAGTAGCGGCATCAGGGATACGCAATAATGCTTCAGCAAGACACATCAAGATAATGCCTTCTTGAGTTTCTAAGCTGTATTGCTGCAAGAAAGCATCAATGCCAATCATTAGGCCTTTCTTTTCAAATTGGCGCACTTTCAAGACCAGTTGATGGGCTTTATCAGTGATTTGCTTAATTTCAGTATCAGACGATGGCACTAATTTAATAAGCTCAGATAAATACAGTTCTTCATCAACGATGTAATTATTAGTTATGGCTGAGAATAGCTCATCTAAGCTAGCATTATTGTAATGACCGTTTAGGACTTCACTGGCATTGAACATAATTTTCATTCCGTCTTGAGCTGTTTACTAACTTTGTAAACAAGATGTTTATTATGATGTTTTTTATTTTGTATACAATGTACGAAATCGAGGCGAGTATACGATTAAAATGTGATGTTGAGCAAGATTTAGTGTCAGTTGTGATGATGAAATATAGCCTAGGTGTTTTTTATACCTCTTGCAGGCAAAATAACGACTTTTTTGAGGGGGTAAATGTTGTGCTTTTGTTGCCAGCGTAAGCTCAAAAAGCAGAAACAAAAAAGCCAATGCAATGGCATTGGCTTTTCAGGTAAGATAAGTCGCGTAATTGAGCTAGGACTACATCCAGCGGCTGTTCTTCTTACGTTGTGGTCTTGGTAGATAGACTAGGAAAATACCGATTAAGGCGCCTAATCCAGCAATTAATGCGCCTTGTTGCCACATTCTTGATTGAGCATTATCTTGAATCGCATTCAATTCTTTAATCGCATGGTCGCGCTGTTGAGATGCGCTAGCAAGCTCTGATTCTAGAGATAAAATCTGTTGGTTAGCTGCTGTTAGCTGTTGGGTTACAGACTCAGAGCTTTGATCTAGCTGCGCTAAAGTTTGCTTAGCTTTAGCGAGTTCTGCTTCAACAATTGGCAAACGGTTTCTAAGGCCGGTGCCTTTTTTAACTAACTCAGAAATCACCCAACCTTCACGGTTTTTATGATCACGAATTTTACTGTAATCGTTTTGGCTTTCGTTTAATAAGGTAACTGATTGGCCTGCTTCGATGGTGCCTAAAATACGGTATTGAGTCCCTGGACCACTATGCATGTAAATATCGACATCATCGGTAATGAAATGCGTCGCTTGTTGCGCCATTAAGCCATTTGAGAGCAGTAGTAATACTACCATTGTGAACATTCTTAACACGTTATTTTTCCATACCATTAGAACTACCCGTCATGCTATTTATTTAGCGACTTGATTGCAAGGAAGAACGCAAAAGTCTTATTCAAATAAGCGATATTACTGATTAATCTAATGGGATTATGCGTAAAACGTTATGCTTTGGCTAAATGAAGCGAATAATTAGCCCGCTGATTAACGAAAGTTTGCTATTTGAAACAAAAAAGCCGGACATTAATATGACCGGCTTTTGCGTGGTTAGCTTAATAACTGACGAGTTATTAGCTAAATACCCCTTTGATGGTGAAGAAGAACAGGATAGATAATGCCGCACCCGCAGGTAAGGTAACAACCCAAGAAACAACGATGTTACGTACTACACCGATATTAATTGCGGCAATACCACGAGCCATACCCACACCTAATACCGCACCAACTAGTGTTTGAGTTGTCGAGATAGGTAAACCGGTACCTGATGCAATAACAACTGTTGATGCTGCAGCAAGTTCAGCAGCAAAACCACGGCTTGGGGTTAAGTGAGTGATGTTTTTACCAATGGTTTGCATTACACGCTTACCAAAGATAGCTAGACCCATCACAATACCAACCGCACCTAATGGTAAAATCCACCAAGCTAAAGCCGCTTTAGAGCCAATTTCACCGCCGCTGTTAACAACTGAAACTACAGCTGCTAATGGGCCAATGGCGTTAGCAACGTCATTTGAACCGTGAGCAAATGCCATACAACAAGCGGTAACTACCATTAAGATAGCAAATACTTTTTCTACATTTGCATATTCAGTTTGGCGATTAACTTCGGTGCTCATGTTTAAGCGGCCGATCATAATCTTACCAAAGATACCAATAACAACGGCAACAATAGCGGCTAAGCCATAGGCTTCAGCAGTTGAGAAGTGCAATCCAACATGCTTCAAACCTTTAGTAATAGTCACAAGTGACATCACAAAGCCTGCAAAAGCCATGTAGAAAGGTACATAACGCTTAGCGTTGGCTAACGGATCATCAGTGTTAAAAATGAGTTTTTGAACACTTTGGAAGATCATAAAGGCGATGAAACCGGATATCGCAGGAGTCACAACCCAAGAGCCGACAATGCCAACAACCTTGCCCCATTCAACAGAATCTACGCTAACACCTACTGCAGCAAAGCCAACAATAGCGCCAATAATAGAGTGAGTCGTAGATACAGGCCAACCTAGCGCTGAGGCTAGGATCAGCCAAATACCTGCAGCAAGTAGAGAACCTATCATGCCGTAAACCAGTAATTCAGGTGAATCGACGAAATAACTCGCGTCAATAATCCCTTTACGAATTGTGCTGGTCACTTCGCCACCCGCAAGGTATGCACCTGCGAATTCGAAGATCATTGCAATGATAATAGCTTGTTTAATAGTGATAGCATTAGAACCCACAGAGGTTCCCATAGCATTAGCGACATCGTTTGCGCCAATACCCCATGCCATCAAAAATCCAAATACAGCCGCAATACCAATAAGCATTGGGCCATTGGTGACTAATACATCAACCATGTTGTTTCCTTGATAACCTTTTTAGTTATGAACTGCGAGCTAACATTAGCTCTAGGCGAGAGCCTACACGCTCGGCTAAATCTGCCAAGCCTCCAACCCATTCGATAATCTTGTACATAAACATGACATCGATAGGATTCAAATCTGCTTCCAAGCTTAGTAGTAAGCGACGTACTTGGATTTGCAAATCATCTGAATCAGCTTCAATACGATCTAATTCATTGATCATTTTGGCGACTAATTCGACTTCACGTCCTCTAAAACCTGTTTCGAGAAGGTCATCGAGTTCGTTAATTGCTTGCTTAGCAAGAGAGACAGCATCTAAACAACGTTTGAGGTAAGCTTTAAACGGTGCTTGCACTTGTTGAGGGAAAACTAATTGGCGACCAATAATACGGCCGGAGATGTCTTTTGCCTTGTTAGCGATTTTGTCTTGTTGAGTTAATAACTCAAGCAAGTCAGTACGCTCTACTGGCATAAACAACCCACTAGGAAGGGTAAGGCGGATCTCACGCTTTAGCGTATCTGCCTCATTTTCAAGTAAGCTTATTTGCTTACGGACTTTGACCGCTTCATCCCAGTCACCTGAGGTCGTTGCGTCAAAGAATGGTACAAGTAGTACTGCACATTCATGAACTTTGTCGATATGCTGTTCTAAGGGCTTAAGGGGTGATTTTGCAAACACTCCTAAAATAGAGTTTACTGGCATTGCGGTTAACCTATTTAATGATTCCAATTTTGGAAAAGCGGGCGCATGTTACCTCAAGCGTCCACATAATGAAACTGTGTTTTTAATTTAATCTACAGTTGATATTAGTCAGTATATAGAACTGAGTAACGCTATCCTAAGGGATTTTTATTACACTAATGTGACATTATGAACTAATTATGACGCATTAATGAAGATTTAATGACAAGGTGAAAAAGAAGTCAATGGACTCTGAGATAGAACTTAAGCTGTTTATACAGCCACAATACCATGATTTATTGGTAAAATTACTGAATGAATTGGACGGCGCTACCCCTCAAGAAACTTGTCAGTTATCAAACAAATACTTTGATACACCTCAATTACAATTAAGACAACATTTGATGGGGCTTAGGGTACGCCAAACTGAAAAGTATACCGAGCAAACCATTAAAACTGCGGGCAAAGTTATTGGCGGTATTCACTCTCGGCCCGAATATAATGTGGCTATTGAGCAAGATTTCCCCGAACTGGCATTATTTCCTGACACCATTTGGCCGCAAGAAATGCTGGTTAGTGAGCTGCAAGCTGAAATCAGCTGTATTTTTGAAACTAATTTTTGCCGTCAATCATGGCATGTTTATATTGGCGATAGTTTAGTTGAGATTGCATTTGATACCGGTAATGTCCTGGCTAACGGCAAAGCCGATCCCATTTGTGAAGTGGAGTTTGAACTGTTAGCTGGTGACACGTCAGCGCTATTGCAGTTGGCTATTGACGTTGCTCGTCATGTTCCGGTGAGATTAGGTAAAGCGAGTAAAGCCCAGCGCGGCTATTTACTTTCAGGTCACTCACAAGCGCAATCATTAAAGAGCATCGATTATATTCGCTTACTCAGCGATAAAAGTTTATCAAAAACCTTGGAAGTATTATTAGAGTCGGGCATCGAACGCTGGCAGATCATTGAATCAATCTTGCTTGATAGTGATGAAATTTCTCAGCAAGCACAATTATGGATGCAACTGCGGGCTTGTATTCGATTGTTGCGACTGACTCTAAGCCAATTTGGATTATTGAATTCACAAGTGCTCAGTTACTTCGACACGTTAGAGCAACAACTACAATTTATTGAGCCGCTGCAAAGCCTCAGTTTAATTATTGATGAGCGTCAAAACTTATTCGGTAAATCCATTAATAAAGCGCCGCTAAAGGCATTAGCTAAAGCCAGTGCGGCTAAGCTTGTTGCTGATAATAATCTCGAGGCTTTTTGGCTTAAACCTGAATACGGTCAATTACAGCTTGAATTAGTGGATTTATTATTAAAAACTGCCAATGGTTCCCACCGCTTAGTGGATTATCCTGAATTGGGTGTGTTTGCTAATCGTTTACAACAAGATTCATGGCAGCGGATTGTAGATGTAATGCCAATGAGCGCGGCAATGGATAGCCTTGATTATCAAAAAGTGGCCCATTGCTTAGATGAAAGTATCTTGGTGGGGTTTGCTTATGGTGAATTGTATCAAGCAGAAGACCGCGAAGCATTCAGAGCGCCTTGGCAAGATTTAGCCTTAGGTATTCAAACCTTAGGTTGTTATCAATTGTTGGCTAAACTGACTGCAGAGACCGACGTGGATATTGGCCGTTGGCTTGAAGATAAAGAGGCTAGTTTGCTGTTTGCCATGGAGCATTCTCGTAAAAGTGCCTTAAAAAACCAGCCATACTGGTAAGCTAAACATTTAAACATAAGGCCTATCAGTTGATAGGCCTTATTTTTTTATAGATGAAATAATCCGAATGTGGTGAGTACTGGTTAATTCTTGTCTATAAGCTGCTGTTTTAAAATGGCTATTTCATCAAGCATTTGACGCTGGTTTTTTTCCATTTGTTGCTGGTTTTGCTCCATACGCTCCAATGCTTGCTCTAAAGCAGATTTGATATCCTGTTTATTAGTTTCTTCACGCTCTTCACGTTCATTGCTGTCTGGCGCGACAAAAACCGATGCCATGTAACCAGAAATCACCCCAAAAAAACTCACGCCACTAATAATTACAATCGCGCCAATGATATGGCCAATTGTGCTAACTGGATAAAAATCACCATAACCCACGGTTGATATGGTCACTAATGCCCACCAAATGGCTTGCTCGGCAGTTTGAATGTTGGCGCCTTCAACCCCAGTTTCAACTAATAAAATTAGCACGGAAGCTGCGCCCAAAATAAACACCATTGCCACTAATAACCCGGCTAAGGTGGTTTGTTTGCTTTGTCTTAATAGCGGAATGATTAGTGTGCGTGTGGCACGAATTAATCTGATCACCCGTAATATTTGGAAAACACGGGCGATACGCAGTGCTTCAATTGCAGGGATGCTGGCAACAAAATCAATCCAGTGATGTTTTAAATAAAACTTCTTACTTGGGGCTTTAAAAAGTTCATAAAAAAAGCGCGACATAAACAAGAGGCAGATACTGGTATCAATAAACAATAATACCCGTCTGGTTTCAGGATCTATTTTGCTGAAAGTCAGCATAATCACAATAAAGACTGAAAAAAGCGATAACACCATCATCGCCAGTTCGAAAGGGCTGGGACCATTTAAGGTTTTTAATGACCAGCGTTTTTTATCTATCATCGATACAAATCCGTTTTGCAAAAGCAGTGCAGTGATGCTACCAATCATGGGGTATGGCGTAAACCTTAATTGCAGCCAAAAAAAACACGCCTTAAACAAGGCGTGTTTTTTAAAATCCAAACATCAGCTATTCGTCTACAAATTGCACTAAATCATCTAAAACGCGCTTTTTAATTTCAAGTTGTGCATCTGAATTTAACCCGTATCGCTGGGCTAGTAAGACGTAATCATCTTGGCTTAACGATACGGTTAATCTGGGCCTTTTTGGGCGCTTAGTGACGCTTAAACCAAGTATTGAGCGAATTTGATCTGAAGGGCTGACCCCTGCATCAAGGGCGGCTTTTCGGATCTGGTACTGAAACTTTTCATCTAAATCAAACGCGACTTGGGTTGCCTTGGCCGCTTGCTGATTTTTTATCCAGGTTTCTGGTAACGATTTACCTTTACTCATGGTTGGTTTAACTCCCTAAAACCGCTTTAACTTAGCTTGCCGGCCAAAACTCGCGAATATCCGTTAATGGACGATATAGCGTCAACATGACTTCAGTATCGCCACCTTCATAAACTTCGACATCCACAGCGTGGCTTTCATCGCTATCAACTAATGAGTAGCTTTCAAAGCCATCGCCTCGTTGTTGATTACTATCATCTTGAGGTGGCTTTTGACCACGGTAATCTTGACGATGGAAATAACCAAAAGTGGCAAATTCAACTTGATGATAAGCATCACTTAACCAGCGTGCGTATTCACTGTCTAATTCATTTGAAAGCGGTAGTGTTTTGAGCTCAGCATTACCGGGCTCTTCAAATAACTGTGAGAATTCATCGAGATCAAAAATTTGCTCAACGATAGAGCGATTTACTTTGACAGAGAAACTTAAGTAAGCTTCATCTTCTTCAATGTAAGACATGAAAATAGCGGTGCCACTGTGACCGCGAAGTAACCACTCACATTGTTGTGAACGTTCATATTCATAAGTATGAATCGCTTCAACTTTAAGTTGCTGCCCACGTAGTTGCTCAGGTAAGGCAAAACTATCATCAAGGGAGATCATATCTCCCTTGAGTAGCTTGTTCACATGGTCAAGCTGACGTTTAGGGGCTTCTTTCTTGCCAAATAGGCCACGCAGAAATCCCATAGTCAATTAACCTTTTTTCGCTTTAAGACGCTCTAAAACAGCATTAGCACTAGACTTTTGCTCACCAATTCCTGCTTCTGCTAGCTTAGCGTGTAAAGACTTGTCGCTATTCTCTTCAGCTAAGGTTTCTGATGCTTGTAGGCGATCATCAAACTGTTGCTGGCGAGCTTTAATACGCTCTAGTGAATCTTTTGCATTCATTAACTTTGAGTTACTTGATGCAAATGAATCAGTAATAGTCGCGGTGGCTTTTTGTACGCTTTCAGTGGTTTTAACCATGCTTAGCTGACGTTGATAATCAGTTAATTGACGCTCGGTTTTCTTCACTAATTCTTTTAAGCGTAAAGCATGTGCAGAATAGCTGCTGTTCGCTGTTTCGTGTTCTGCTAGCTCTTGATCTAACTGAGCGATTTTTTCAGCAACTTCAATAGCTAACGCTTCGTTATCTTTTTCAAGTGCTTGAGTTGCATAACCTTCGTGCTCAGTGATGCTGCGTTTCAGGCGATCGATTTCACGGCTTGCTTGCATTTCTTTCGCCATAACGTCAGTTAACTCACGTTTTGCTTTAGTTAAATGCTTTTCTGCGTCACGAATTTCTTGTTCAAAAATACGAGTAGAGTTTGCATCAACAATAGTTTGGCCGACTTCATTTGCGCCGCCACGAAATGCCGTTAAAATTTTATTTAAAATGCCCATGATATGGCTCCTTACTTCAAAAATTCGACAAGTTCGTCGATGACTTCTAAACAGTTATCAGACAATACTGATAATTCCTGCTCGATCTCTTCCATGCTTGAGGTGACTGATAACGCCCCGTAAACCACATATTTATCATCAATTTTTGCAAAAGATGACAAAGGCATTGGAATGTTTAGTTCAAGCATAGTTTCAAACATTTGGGTACGAGTTTCAGTTTTTACTTCGCTCTCATCCCATAAATAACTGATACATAAGATTTGATTGTCAGTTACCGATACAAATACCGGTAATTCTTCACGGCCAGCAACGTTGACTTGTAATACTTCAACATCACCATCAATTGGAAAACAATCAAACTTCAAACCGGTATGGCTAAGGTCGCCAAGTTCTGTCAAATGGTTAGCAATCTTATGGATATTCATATTCGTCCTTATTGACATATTATGTCTTAGGTTTCAAAGATAGCACTTAGACATATTATGTCAAGACTATTTTTGAGTTGGTTAAAAAAGATTCATCCCTTGGTTGTCAGACCAAGATGCTAAGTGGTAATGGTATAGCTGTAATGAGCCAATTCTATTCACTTTGATAGTGTCAGCATCATTATAAAATGTGCCAGGAAACTCAAATGCGCCATGTATAAGCCCAGGAGTCAGCCATTGCTCATTAATGGGCAACGTCTCGTTATGGGCTAGACGTTGCTTGGCATTTTGTCCTGATAAGGTGGCGATAGACCAGCCCCATTCACCAAAGCTTGGCACGTTATGATGGTATTGCTCGACCGAAAACCCTGCCGATTCAATGGTTTTTCCTACAGAAATAAAGGCATTTTGGGCATGATAAGGCGAAGTCGATTGTACCGTCATTGCCCCATCAGCGCTCAATAGCTCGACCAGTTTTCGATAAAATAAATCAGAATAAAGCTTATTTAAATCAGGGTGACTCGGATCTGGCAAATCCACAATAATGGCATCAAATTTTTGATTGTCAGCAATCAGTTTATCAATGCCATTAAAGGCGTCATCATAAATAAGCTTAACGCGAGGATCATTTAGTGCATCGCCATTAAGGGCTAACATGGCATTGCTAACACGCTCTGGCATGTTCTCATGGGGCTCTCTAAACAAGTCGACGAGCTGTTCATCTAAATCCATTAAGGTGACCGATTTTGGATCCCATTTGAAAACTTGCTTAAGCCCTAAGCCATCTCCGCCGCCAATAATTAGCACATTATCCTGCCTTGCACTGGCTGCAAGTGTCGGGTGAACTAAAAAGCTGTGGTAGATGTGCTCATCAATACTGGAGAACTGTAATCGACCATTAATGTATAGCGAATACACTGGTGCTTGACCTTTGCCTCGCAGCCGCTCGGTAAAGGTTAACTGCTGAAAACGGGTAGCTTCTGAATACACCACTTTGTCTTTATATAGCAGGTTATTGAAATTTTGCTCCCAACTGGGGCCGTGCAGTGCCAGTAGCACTAATACTCCTGTGGCGATAAAATGTCCTGCGAGGATCAGTTTAGCCCAGCAGATTTGCTGCCAAAAGCGCCAAATAAACACAAAGCCTGCTAACAAGTTAACACTGGCGGTGAGCGCTGCTGCGAGCTGAATATCTAACGACAGCATGAACAGTACCCAAATAGCCGCGCCAGCACCCGCACCGACATAATCAGCGCCATAAATGGTGCCGGCATTGTGCAGCAAGTGCTCTTCAGATAAGGATTGACGTACGCGGGCAATCAGCGGGATCTCCATGCCGATCATCAAACCTAGAATAACCCCCCAGATATAGGGTAAATATTCACTAAGATTTTGTAATACGCCAATAAAACCGCCGTCAGGTAAATGATCTGGTGGCAGGCCTAAGGTGTTGGCAATAATTAACGGTAATTGCTGGCCAAATCCAATCACGGCGGCGGTAATTAAAATCGCTAATGATCCACAAAATGCCACAATAAGTTCAAGCATCGCAAAGCCGGTGAAGGCACAGCGAATTTTACGAGCGGCAAAGGCGCCAATGCCCATAGACACAATCATAATGCCTATCATGGTGTAAATAGCAGCTTCTAAGGCGCCGAGAATGCGGCCTGCATAGTGGGAAAGTAGGTATTCGTAAATAAGACCACAGCCTGCCAGTAAGGCCATAATGCCCAACAATAGGGCATCATCAAACCAAGCAAGGCTGCGTTTATTCGCTGGAGGCAAGGTGCCTGTTTGAGAAGGACTATTTTGCTTGTCGCAGCCCTCCTGGCTCTGTTCAAGCAAAGTATTATTCATCTATTTATGCCATTAACGCCGCTAAAATGAGTGCAACAGCAACACTAATTGCTAGTTCAACTGCAGCCACACCGACGTTGTGTTGTTTCTCAACTTCGTCAGTAAGGTTGATTTGAGCTAAGACTAGCTTTTTAACCACAGCAAGTAATAGCGACAACACTACCAGCATGATTATCGAGAAGGTTAACCAGCCGACGATATTCATTAAGTAAGCAGTTGGATCATAGATAATAAAGTGACTGGCCGCTTTAAAGGTAAATGCCATGGCAATCATGTAACCACTGTGACGAATCGCAACGGCTATTTGGCCTTGCTCTAGTGCTTTTTGCATTGAGGCATCTTGATTACGTTTAGCGTATTGGTGCTCACGAAAGCGAGTTAATAACACTAACATTAATTGCGAGATTAAGAAGGCGGTAAAGATAGCAATGAAAGTATCTAAGGTAATATCTTCTGCCCACATTAATACCGATCGAATGATAATTGCTGTGGCAACAGCAGCGGCGGCATCAACGATGGCAACCGACATATTACCATTGATAATTTGGCTGTTTTTATCGATTTCATTTAAGGCAATTTTGTCGTGTAGTACTCGACCAAACTTGATTAAAAGTAAGCCAAATAAGCCGTAAGCTGTCATGCCAATGGCTTCAACAATATACGAATCAGCAGCTTCACCTGTAATCGCCCCTGAAAGTACAATCCCTAATGCCAGAACGGCACCCGCAGTACTAACCCCAAAAGCAAAGTTATCACGCTCTGCGAGTTCAGCGCGGCTGTTTACTCTCACGCTCCAGCCTTGTAAGTAGCGCATTAGCGCCAGTAAGATCACCGCGATGGTCAGATCAATCGCTAAAATTATCGCTAAATCTAGGGTGAGTCCGAAGTCATTTAAAAATGTCATGGTTAGTCCTTATTTGCCTCGGCGTACACCGCGTGTGGTGCGGCTAGTTGAATTACGGAAACTGCTGTCTTTGGAATAATTTGAACGGAACTTACTTGTGCTACGTGCTGTTTTGGTTCCGGCAGTACTGGCTTTAGGTGTTGCAGTACTTTGTCTTGATAAGCTGGTTGAGCCTGTACGTGATTTCGCATACGGGCTATTAAATTGCTTACCTTGAGAATTAAAGGTTTTCTTGGTGTTCTCAAATGTACGATTTTGCGCGCTCGCCTGTTTAGGAGACGTATAACGGTAGCGACCGACATCATTGTAGTAGCTGTAACCACGATTGTTTGACCAGCGGTCATAGCGTACAGGATTCATGATGTTAGAGAACATCGAATACATGCCATACCAGGCCCAAAATGACATGCCGCTTGAATTAGTTTGCCAGCTACCATAAGCGGGGTTACCCACTAGCTGGCTTCCTGCACCAAAATCTTCGCTACCGTTGGCCATTGCTTCGGCTTCACGGCTGATGGCGTTAACCCTTGCCAGCTGTCCACCTGATAAATCAGCCACCACATTAACGGGATCGGAAAGCATGTCATTAAACAAACTTGAATCAGCTGCTTGATAAATATTTTGCGCTTCTTCGAGCTGCTGATCTAAATCAACGAAGTTGGCAGAATCGGCCAGTTCACTGGTTCTGCGTTTTAGTGATTGGTACATAGGGCCACTTGAGGTCGCATCACGCGCCAGTTCATCAAGTAGCGGCACCAGATCAGGCTTACTGTTTTTAAGTAAGCTGGTATATTGTGTCAGTAAGGTGGCATTACGAAGCTCACCTGCGTTTAGCATTGAATCGAGTTGAGTCAATCGCTGCTGTGACAGCTGCTGATATTGCGTAATTTTTTCAGGTCTGTCATCACCACAACCTGATAATGTTATGCACAAGATCAGCGCTGAAAATACTGCAAGGACACGAGGAAGCATGCCAGCCATGTGTTCTCCAAATAGTATAAAATACATATATAAATATAGTATCAAGTCGCATAATTATATGCTTAAAACTGACTAAATATTTACATGGTTCGGTATTACTGTTGTAAAGGATATAGTAGTCTTAATCGAAGGTACAATATCGACTAGCTATTTATGCGATCGTTGATTTTATTGTATAACACACCTTGACATAATATGTCGAATTGAAATGTGTAAGTCTTAGTAATTTGCCAAAGGGATCGGATAAACATGCACAACCAAAGTAACAACGTCTTGTCTGCAGAGCTTAATGAAATTGCAGCACGTTACTGGTTAAGGCTTTGTGAAACATGGCCTGAAATCACTGAAAAACTAACCCTGTCACAACAAGCTGAATTAAAGTTAGTGTTAGGTTTGAGTGATTATATTGCCGAGCAATTGTGCCGTAATCCCCAGTGGATTGAATTGCTATTCGATGGTCAGTTAACTCAGCTCGATAGACAGTCTTTTACTGGTGAATTACACACTAATTTAGCCTCATCAAGCTCAGAAGAGCAGGTTAAAAAACAGCTACGTCAATTTCGAAACTTCCAAATGGTACGTATCGCTTGGCGAGACTTTTTAAATTATTGCGATGTTGAAGATTCACTACTGGATTTATCTAACTTAGCTGAAGCGTTGGTGATAGGTGCTCGCGATTGGCTCTACACTAAAATGTGTCAGCAAATCGGCACCCCAACAGATGAAGAGGGCAATCCACAGCCGTTACTTATTCTCGGTATGGGTAAGCTTGGTGGTCGAGAACTGAACTTTTCCTCTGATATCGATTTGATTTTTACCTTTCCTGAACATGGTGAAACCATCGGTGGTCGCCGCGCTCAAGCTAACCAGCAATTTTTTATCAAAATGGGTCAACGACTGATCAGTTTATTAGATCAAATCACCGTTGATGGCTTTGTGTTTCGGGTCGATATGCGCCTGCGTCCATACGGTGAAAGTGGCCCGTTAGTGGTCAGTTTCAGTGGTCTTGAAGATTACTATCAAGAGCAAGGTCGTGATTGGGAGCGTTACGCCATGGTTAAGGCGCGAGTACTCGGGCCTTGGACGCAATATAGTGATGACTTACATGACTTATTAAGGCCTTTTATTTATCGTCGCTATATCGATTTTTCAGCCATTGATTCGCTACGGAAAATGAAACGACTTATTGCACAAGAAGTTAGACGCAGACAGCTCACAGACAACATAAAGCTGGGAGCTGGCGGGATCCGCGAAGTTGAATTCGTGGTGCAAAGTTTTCAGCTGATACGTGGCGGACGAGAACCTTCACTGCGACAGCAAAGTTTGTTTGGCGCAATTGATACCTTATATAACTTAGGTCAGTTAGAGTACTTGGCCGTTGATGAGCTAAAACACAGCTACATTTTACTGCGCCGAGTTGAAAACCTACTTCAAGCCCTTGATGATAAGCAAACCCAAACATTGCCCGATAATGCCACTGATTGGCAGCGACTATGCTATGCCATGGGCGAGAGCGATGAGCACAGCTTGCGGGAAAAAATTGCCAATGCCATGGGCAACATTCATCGCCACTTTAAAGATACTGTCGGTGGCGAAGATGAACAGGACTCAAGCGAGCATTGGACTTGCCAGTTATGGCAAATTCATGATCAGGAAAATGCCTTAGCGTTACTTGAAGAGCATGATGTTGAAGATGATAGTTTATGGCCAAGCTTAGATGACTGGCGCAGCAATGTATTAAAACGCTCAATAGGCCCCAGGGGACGTGAAACTCTTGAAAAATTAATGCCTAAATTGTTGGATGAATTATTAGAGCAACCAGTCCCGAGCGTGGCATTAAAAGCGGTATCAGGGGTGTTAGATAAAATTTTAACCCGTACCACTTATCTTGAATTATTGTGTGAGAACCCCGGCGCCCGTCAGCAGCTCATTAGCCTTTGTTGTGCTAGCCCCTGGATTGCCGAAGAGTTAGCGAATTTTCCGATGTTACTGGATGAACTCATCGATCCGGCTCAGCTTTACGATACCACCCCGCTGGATGACTACCCAAGTGAGTTAAGGCAGTACCTATTGCGCGTTCCAGAAGATGACATGGAACAACAGATGGAAGCGTTGCGCCAGTTTAAGCTGTCACAACAGTTAAAAATTGCCGCCGCTGATATTACTGGCGTGCTACCTGTGATGGAGGTGAGCGATCACTTAAGCTACCTTGCAGAAGCCATCATTGAGCAAGTGGTATTACAAGCCTGGCATCAAATTTCCTCAAGGCACGGCATACCTGCAGGTACAAGCTCTGAGAAAATGGGCTTTGCTATTATTGGTTATGGAAAATTAGGTGGCATTGAGCTGGGATATGGCTCTGACTTAGATCTGGTTTTTTTACATAACCATCAAGGCGCAGGCGCTACAGATGGTAAAAGACCGATTGATAATGGCCATTTTTATTTAAAACTTGCGCAGCGCATTGTGCATTTATTTGCTACCCGAACCACCTCAGGTGAGCTCTATGAAGTGGATATGCGCTTAAGACCTTCTGGCGCTTCAGGCTTATTGGTTAGCGAGATTGAACAGTATCGCGAATACCAGCGAGATGAGGCCTGGACATGGGAGCATCAAGCTTTGGTGCGCTCACGTTTTGTTTATGGCGATCATCGCTTAGCGGCACGTTTTAGTGAAATTCGCACAGAGGTGCTATCGCATCAGCGCCAGCTTCCTGAACTTGCGAAACAAGTTCGCGATATGCGCATTAAAATGCGCCAGCATTTATTGAAAGCATCAAACGGTAAGTTCGATTTAAAACAGAGTGCGGGTGGCATTGCCGATATTGAGTTTATGGCCCAGTATTTAGTGTTAGCCTACGCTAACAAAAATAAAGAGTTGTCCATATGGTCTGATAATGTGCGCATTTTTCAGCTATTAGCCGAGCTTGAGATTTTACCTGTGATGACTGCTCAATACCTGACTCAAACCTACTGTTGGCTACGGGATGAAAGTCATCGCCTGACTCTTCAGCGCGCTAAAGGCGAAATCGATGCAGATAAAGCCAATAACAAGGTCAGCGAAATTATTAATATTTATCAGCACATTTTAGGTGAAGAGCTTTAACGTCTTGTCTAAAACCGTAGATTTTTGGTTTTGTTAGGATAACGGTGCGGGAAAATAGTGACCTGCACCGTTTTATATAAATTAAAAGCGGTGCAGCACGGCATTCACACACTGATTCAATTTGATACACCATCTTCATATAAAATTTGTCTTTCTCAGGACTAACTCACAGTCTTGTTACTGCATTATTTTACACTGATTGTTTTGAGCCACCTTAAGCGCGCATTCGTATTGATTGCTTTGTCTATTAGGTGTTTAGTGAACAGGTTTTCTTTGTAAGGATGTAGTGATGAAAAATGCCATTGATATATATGAAGCGCTAAAAGTATTTAATAAGATAACCGACATGGGGCAAAAGCTGGCCGCTGCAGATGGCGACAACTCTAGCTATGAACTATGTGGCTTAAATGCGCAAACAGGCTTTGATGGCTACACAATTATTCTTAGTGACGGCCGAACCTCTTTAACGATTTATTTCCATAATAAATATCAATTTGATTACCCAGATAATGCTGCGTTTGATAATTTTATGGCGCGTTTTGCTGAGGTGATGAAGTACTCAGTATAAACAGCACTATGTCATCAAAAAAATTTTGCGCTTTAGTTGCGCTTTGCTGCACGCTAAAGCTTACCTAAGTGCAATTAATGTTATTTTCTGTAGTTAATTCTCAAAGCTGTTAACTCGCACCATTTAACAGCTAGCGTTACAAATTAGCAGTGAGCTAATTATATACATTTAAATTTTTAAACTTGTGCAAAGGCGTAAGAAAGCTGCCCACGGCTGGATATTTTGGTTTTTTTGAACATATTCTGAATATGCATTTTTACTGTATTAATCGATATGCCTAAATTGGCAGCGATTTCATCATTGGTTAAGCCTTGGCATATCAGGGTTAATACCTGCTGCTCTTTCTTGGTCGTTAATGACAGTAATTCATTCTGGCGTTGGGTATTGGGTTGTCGTTTCTTTGATTGAATATAACGTGACATGGCATCGTGGCTGAAATAAAGCTTATTAGCATTAATGCTTTTAAGGGCTTCAATAATGTCAACTTCAGTTGCGGCCAATGGGAGTGCGCCATGGAATCCATTAGAGATAAGTAAAGTTTCACACTCAGTATCTAGTTGAGGGCAAAAGACTAAATGCTTACCTGTTGTAAGAATATCAGCTGAAATTAAATAGGCGTGTTTATGAGGGGCTTCTACGTGTTTATGAGGGGCTTCTAAATAGTGAATAAGAAATTTTGGCCTTTTATCGGCAGCTTTACAGGCATAGTTTAGTGAGTCATAGAAGGCGGTTTCAATATTGAGTAATCCTGAGATTTTAGATACTTGCAGGGCCTGTGGTTCTGGAAGTTGTTTAAAAATCACATCTGAAAAAATCATTTCGGCTACATCCCTGTTATTTGGGCTACTATTGAAAATCCGTTCAATAGCAAATTTATATATTAAAGACAGGCTCTTTTACTAATAGCCGATACATTAAACTATTAAGTTTTACTTTTAAAGCGAAAAGCTCGGAATTGGCCTGCAACTTATGTAAAAGAAATGTTATTTGTTGTTTTAATAAAGTTGGTTTAGTATATGTCGAAAATTAATAATAAAGGAAACTGATTGGTATGAATAACAAAGGAAATGGGGTTACTTTTATTGGCCCTGATACTTCATTGGATGGAGATATGACTGTACAGGGACCTGCTTTGGTTGCCGGTAAAGTTAAAGGTGTTATTCGTTCAACAGACCAAGTTAAAATTGAAGTTGGTGGCGAAATTGACGGTGAGCTTTTTTGTCAAGAATTAAGAGTTTGTGGTGAATTTAAAGGTAAATTACATTGCAACAGTTTAGTGATTGTAAGCTCTGGTGTAGTTGAAGGTGATGTATCTAGCCATAAAATGGAAATTTATGATGGTGGTCAATTTTTAGGTGCCAGAACCAAGGGCCCTGAAGAAGGCGTATTACCCCAAGCAACTGTTGAAGATAAGCCAGAAGCACAAGTCACAGAAGCCTATGCTTTCCCAAAGACTGAAGCGCCTGTTGCAGAGGCGCCGATAGCTCAAGCTGCAAATAAGGGACATTTTAACAATCTTAAGCCAGAGCCTGTAGTAAAAACTACCGTAGCGGTTCAGGTGAAAACAGATGTTAATAAAGCCGAACCTAAGAAAGTCGATGTTAAGGCTGAACCTGCACCTGCCACAACTCAGATTAAACCACAGACTCTTGCAGAAATTAATTCACAGACCAGTGGTAGTAGCGCTGCAACTGCAAATTCTCGAGTAGAGCCTCAAGTAAATACAGATGCTCATAATAACCCGAAGCCAGTTGCAGAACCTAAGCCTAAGTCAAAACTTGAGATTAAGCCGCAACCGAATCCTCAAGCTCAACTTGCTGCAGCAGAAGCGGCGAGAAAGGCTCAAGAGAAATCATCAGGTTCAGGTGCTAAGCTATTTGTCGCGGCTATCGCTGTTGCTGCAATTGCTGGCGCGGTTTATAAAAAAGATGAATTGACTCAATTGATTGAATCAAAGTCTGTTACAGCTTCAGTGGTGAAACCGGCAACGACGGTTATTGATATTGAACCACAGCAAATACAGCCAGCAGAAAACCAAATTGAACTTGCTAAGGCAGATGAAGTACTTGAGCCTTCAGTTAGTGTTGCGCTTACCACTGATATTGACGAGTCTGAAATTGTGACTACTGCAAATGATGCGCCTGACTCGGCAATTGAAATGCAAGCAACAGCATCAGCTGAAACAGAAGCAGAACTTGAAGTGACAGAAACTGCTTTAGCTGATGAAACTGAAGACTTGCTTGCCAGTGTGAATGAGGCTGTTGTAGCAGTTGAAGATGAAGTGGTCAGTCAGCCTCAAGTTGATAGCTTAATGGCAGATCTACTCGCTGAAGAGACGACTGATGAGGTTGCAAGTTCAGCAGAAGCAACTGACACGGTTGGCAGCTTATAAATTTTTAAAAGCTAATCTGCAAATAAAAAGGCCTTCATTAGAAGGTCTTTTTATTTATGCTTTCTTTAATGTGTTTATTTTTATATCAGTAACATCCCCCCCTTCCGCACAGCTTTTCTTTGTTCATTTTGACACTTTTTTAACTGCGTAATTCTTATTATCAAGTATTCAAATAGTTATAAACGCTTCGCTCTAATGTTGTGCGCGCCAAATTAAAGTTGCACCTTATTAGTGCATGAAAAGACTTTTTTATTTAACTTATATTTTAAAATGCTATACGAATCATGGTTTTACATGATTGGCCTGATGATTGAATTGTATTTGTAAACAAATTTATAACAATCACACTTTTGGAGGTCGAGATGAAACTCGTCAGCGCTATCATCAAGCCATTTAAATTGGATGATGTCCGTGAAGCTATTGCAAGCATGGGCATTGAAGGAATGACTGTTACCGAAGTAAAAGGTTTCGGTCGTCAAAAAGGTCACACTGAGCTATATCGTGGCGCAGAATACCAAGTCGACTTTCTTCCTAAAGTGAAGTTGGAAATTGCTACTAAAGCAGAAAACTTAGATATGTTAATTGAAGCCATTACGACAGCGGCTCATACCGGCAAGATTGGCGATGGCAAAATTTTTGTTACTGATCTTGAGCAAGCTATCCGTATCCGTACGGGTGAGCTAGATAACGAAGCACTATAAGGGGAATGTAATGGAAGAGTTAGCAACGTTAGGCACAACCGTCACCGAATTACGTTTCGCATTAGATACGTTTTATTTTCTAATATCAGGTGCGTTTGTCATGTGGATGGCAGCAGGTTTTGCAATGCTTGAGGCGGGCTTAGTTCGTTCAAAAAATACCACAGAAATTTTAACTAAAAATGTATGTTTATATTCAATCGCCTGTGTGATGTTCCTGTTAGTGGGTTACAACATCATGTATGTCGATAACACTGAAGGTGGCTGGTTACCATCATTTGGTTCATTAATTGGCTCACAAGCCGCTGATGCAGATCATGCGCTGGAGTCTGACTTCTTCTTCCAAGTTGTATTTGTTGCAACGGCAATGTCAATTGTGTCAGGTGCAGTTGCAGAGCGAATGAAGCTTTGGTCTTTCTTAATCTTTGCAGTGGTATTAACCGCGGTTATCTACCCAATTGAAGGTTACTGGACTTGGGGCGGTGGCTTCCTTTCTGCTGCTGGTTTCGTTGACTTCGCTGGTAGTGGTATTGTACATATGGCCGGTGCAGCAGCAGCTATCTCAGGAGTACTATTACTGGGTGCTCGTAAAGGTAAGTATGGCCCAAATGGTGAAGTTCATCCTATCCCAGGTTCAAACTTACCAATGGCGACATTAGGTATGTTTATCTTATGGATGGGTTGGTTTGGCTTTAACGGTGGTTCACAATTATTAGTCTCAGACGCAGAAAATGCTTCAGCAGTGGCTAAGATTTTTGTAAACACTAACTCAGCAGCCGCTTTCGGTGCAGTTTCAGCATTATTAGTTTGTAAAGTTGTCTGGGGTAAGGCTGACCTAACCATGATTTTAAATGGTGCATTAGCGGGCTTAGTGGCTATTACAGCAGACCCATTATCACCTTCACTATTAATGTCAGGTGTCATTGGTATCGTCGCTGGTGGTGTGGTTATCTTCTCAATTGTTGCCTTTGACCGCATTAAAATTGATGACCCAGTAGGTGCAATCTCTGTACATGGTGTTGCCGGTTTCCTAGGTCTAATGCTAGTACCATTATCAAATGCTGATGCAAACTTTGGTGCTCAGTTATATGGCGCAGCAGTTATCTTTGCTTGGGTATTCTCAGCTTCATTCGTAGTATGGTTTATCCTTAAAGCGACAGTGGGTATCCGTGTTACTGAAGAAGAAGAGTACAACGGTATGGATGCATCTGACTGTGGTGTTGATGCTTACCCAGAGTTTGTTTCAATCAAATCAGCTGGATAATAGATTGCTTTAAACACTGAGCATGTTAAAACTAAAAGCAGAACCTTAGGGTTCTGCTTTTTTGTGACTCTTAAAAAGTGAACAAGTGTGACGAGTGAATAAGTGCAATGAGGTTTAACATGGTTAATTACTTTCAAGTATTGATGATTGCTTTACTTATCAGTATCAGCTTTTTCGCCACTGCGGGAAAAGTGGTTGTGAGAAAGACATCTGAACCATTTGACGCTTTTGCAATACGAAATCAAGTTCAGCAGGACTATCAATGGCAGCAAATGCTCAAAATGCAGCAGCAAATTAATATTTTACAAGCTCTGCCGAATGGCTGTTTGGTATTCGCTGCGCCATACCGTTATTTTAATTGCGCCGGTAATTCCTACCGACCATACACCTATCAAAACCAAGAGGTGTTTATTCAAATTGACCCGCCAGTTGCCAAGTAATAATGAAATTCAAATATTCGCCACTGGCTTAAGCTTTTTACATTCATCTTTTGTAACTTTTTCAAAATCGCAATTCTGCCACTAACTTCTATGCTTAATGATAGGCTTTTATGTGGGGTAGAATTATGTTGCATCATGATGACGTTTCTTCGAAAAATTCATTAATAATTCAATCTTTTGGTTTTTCACGCCTTAATCTCTGTTTTTATTTACTAATATTGATTTTTATTTCAGGCTGCTCTAGCACGTCGAGTATCAATAAAGCCAAGGTTAATGTCAGTGGCTTATTTAACGATAGTTATTTTAATGAGGTAGATATTCCCGCTACAGCAGAGATTTACAATTTACCTGATGAGATAGTTACTGAAATACAGCGTGATTTTGCTCGCTCAGGTGGCGTTAACGGCCTTAAAATACCGGTAAACCTTTGGCTTGCTGAATACATCAATGCTCAAGAGGGGGGCTTTGAATATCGAGATCACTACACCCGAATGGCCAGCGTGACAGCCCTTGAGCGGGCGGGTAACTGCATGTCGCTGGTGGTACTGACAACTGCTATCGCACAGGTACTTGATGTCCCTGTAAAGTTTCAAGATATTGATGTAGAACCCATATGGGATAGAAGGGGAGGTTTTTACCTCGTAAATGGTCACGTAAATATGAAACTACTGCACCGTGACGCTCCCAATAGTATTAGTCTTCACGGTTCGGACATATTAGTGGATTTTTTGCCTGAGCGCTCAATACGCTCATACCGTGTTAAGCAAATTAATAAACAAACCTTATCTGGAATGTACTTTAATAATGTTGCAGCAGAAGCATTAGTACGCGGTGACTACGACTTAGCGTATGCATTGGTAAAACGGGCTATTGAGTTAGACCCGTATCACGTCAATAGTATTAACACTCTGGCGGTGATTTATCGTCATAAAGGATTAGATGAACGGGCAGAAAAAGCCTATCGCTATGTGCTTCAGTTAGAACCTAAAAATATCACTACCCTGTATAATCTTGCATTAATATTAGGTGAGCAAGAGCGACTAGAAGAGTGGAAACAGGTTCATAAAATTCTTGAATTAGCCCGCATTAATAACCCATTCTATTACTTTGATATGGCCCAAGAGGCGTATTTTGAAAAGCAATATCAAGAAGCCTTAGTGTGGTACAAACGTGCGGTTGAACGGGCGGATTACCGCCATGAGTTTTATTTTGGTTTGTCCCGTGCCTACTGGGCAACAGGCGATCAAAGACGTGCCAAGAAAACCATGCAAAAGGCGCTAGATCTTAGCCATGATGAGACCAATCAAGATCGTTATAAAGGTAAGCTGCAAGCTATGATGCGCCATTAATATAATAAGGCCTAGTTACTTTAGCCACTTACAGCGTGTTAGCTGCAAGTGGTTTTTTATTGCTTGATATATTTTGATAGCAATAATCGAAGGAACAGACTCAAGATTAAAGCGAATTGAATTGAAGATAATTTTAGAAATGAATGAATTTATTAGATATTTTATATTTTGAATATGAAAGCTATTTAATAACAGTAATTTAAATTGAATAATTTGATAAAACCGTAGATTGGATGTTTTATTGTATGCTAGTGTTTGAAATATAAAGCTGTCCGTAATGCTTTACTGCTCAACGTTTAACGTTGGCATAAATAACTGTTTGCTGGAGTTGTATAAACTATGTATTACAAAAATGATGACGTTAGAATTGATGAGATAAAAGAATTATTGCCCCCAATTGCTATTTTAGAGCGATTTCCGGCGTCAGAAGCAGCATCAGCAACAGTGTTTAATGCACGAGATAGCATTCATAGAATTTTAAACAAACAAGATGATCGCTTACTTGTTGTTATTGGCCCTTGTTCAATACATGATCCCGTCGCAGCTTTAGATTATGGCAAGCGTTTAATTGCTCTACGTGAGCAATTTAAAGATCAACTAGAAATTGTAATGCGTGTTTACTTCGAAAAGCCTCGTACTACGGTAGGTTGGAAAGGGCTGATCAATGATCCTTACATGGACAATAGCTTTAAGCTTAATGACGGCCTACGAACAGCGCGTAAATTATTGGTCGATTTGAATGAATCTGGCATACCAGCCGCCGGTGAGTTTCTTGATATGATCACGCCGCAATATGTGGCAGATATGATGTGTTGGGGAGCCATCGGTGCCCGTACTACAGAGTCACAAGTGCACCGTGAGCTTGCTTCAGGTTTATCGAGCCCTGTAGGCTTTAAAAATGGTACTGATGGCACCATTAAAGTGGCGATTGACGCGATTGGTGCAGCAAGTGCTCCGCACCACTTTTTGTCAGTCACCAAGTTTGGTCACTCAGCTATTGTATCCACGAAAGGTAATCCAGATTGCCATATTATTCTGCGCGGCGGTAAAGAGCCTAATTATAGCCAACCTCATGTTAGTGCTATTGAAACTCAATTAGAGAACGCCAAATTGCCTGCTAACATTATGATTGATTTTAGCCACGCTAACAGCAGTAAAGACTTTAATAAACAGATGCTAGTGGCTGAAGATGTTGCTGGGCAAATTAGCCAAGGCAATCACAATATTTTTGGGGTGATGGTTGAAAGCAACATTGAAGAAGGCCGCCAAGATCTCGTGGTCGGCAAGGAGTTGTGTTACGGCCAAAGCATAACTGATGCATGTATTGGCTGGAGTGATACTGAAAAGCTATTAGCCACGTTAAATCAAAGCGTATTAAATCGCCGCGGCTAACAGTGCAGCTTGTCTCCAATAATTAAGGCGCTTTTTAGCGCCTTAATTATTGCTATTAGCTAAATATTCATTGGCTTTTGCAAGGCTACCAAAAGCAGAAATAAGATTATTTCTTCCCTTATCCTGAAGCTCAGGGTTACCAGACTCAATCATCATCCACACCCAAGTTTGAATTAATTGCATTGGTGGAGCCTGCGTTTTTGCTGCGTCTAACATATTGCGTCCTTTGAACTGGGAATAAAGGTGAATGATTAATGGAAATCGCTAACAAGTAACGAGTAAAGAGTAGCAAATTCTTTTTCGTTGCAGAACTGTAAACCAAGCTGATTTTGCAATATTTTGTGTTTTTTTGCTAAAAAATAACCTTTGATACTAGCAAATGATAATATCTGTAAGTCTAAAGTGCTATTAGCGTCGATAATAAACGCTATGATGATTTAATTTTGGCTGCTTAAAACAAATTCTTTAGTCTTGCTCAAATCAAGTCACACTAAATTGGCGACTAAGTGTTAACTTAGTGTGGTGGCAAAAGTAAAAGCTAGTTTCGAAATAAACATTCTTAAATTTAATCATTGGTGGTAATGAATGAGACCGTCGGCGTATTTTGATGGACCAGTAGGCAAGCTTAATTGGAAAGTCGTTGGGTTATTAGTGCCCTACTTATTTGAGTTTAAAGGTCGCATCTTTTTGGCGATGTTGTGTTTGGTCATTGCCAAACTTGCTAGTGTTGGTTTGCCATTTATTTTAAAAGACTTAGTCGACAGTTTAGATGGCCAACGCACCGCAGCTATTGTTGCTGTGCCTATTGCATTAGTGCTTGCATATGGCGGGGTGCGCTTTTTAAATGTAGTCATTGGCGAAATTCGTGACACCTTGTTTGGTCGGGTGACTGAAAGAGCCATTCGCCGTTTAGGCTTGAGCGTATTTGAGCATTTGCACCGCCTAGATCTTGATTTTCATTTAGACAGACGAACCGGCGGGTTATCAAGAGATATTGAGCGCGGCACCAGTGGTGTGAGTTTTCTGATGCGCTTTATGGTGTTCAATATTGTGCCGACATTATTAGAAATTGCTTTAGTGGTTGGCATTTTCCTTTATAACTACGGTGTTGGCTTTGCGCTTATTACCTTGGTTGCCGTGGTTGCTTATATTGGTTATTCAATTGTGGCCACTGAGTGGCGCACCGGCTATGTTAGGGATGCTGCAAGGGCTGACTCTTTATCGAATACTCGCGCCATCGACAGCTTATTAAATTATGAAACAGTTAAATACTTTAATAATGAGCAATATGAGTCAAATCGCTATGATTCTGCACTAGAGCAGTGGGAGGTCGCAAAACGTAAAAACCGTCTATCATTATTTGCTTTAAATGCGGGCCAAGCGTTAATCATCGCTGTGGCGATGACGGCGATGATGTGGCTAGCCGCTTCAGAAGTTACCGCAGGTAATATGAGCTTAGGTGATTTTGTATTAATTAATGCTTTTATGATGCAGCTGTTTATCCCGTTAAATTTCTTGGGTTTTGTGTATCGTGAAATACGCGGGGCACTGGCTAATATTGAGCGGATGTTTGATTTATTGGATAAAGTGCCCAGCATTAATGATAAAGCGAATGCCACAGATATCTCGCCAACGATTGGCGCGTTGTCATTTCATGATGTGAACTTTAATTACGATAACAGACCCATTCTTAAAGGGGTGAGCTTCACTGTACCAGCGGGACAAAAAGTCGCAGTGGTGGGTGAAAGCGGCGCCGGAAAATCTACTTTAATAAAACTGTTGTTTCGCTTTTATGATGTAAACTCTGGCGCTATTAGTATCGATGGCACAGATGTTAGAGGCCTATCGCAACAAGCGCTGCGGCAATCTATTGCAATCGTCCCTCAAGATACTGTTTTGTTTAACGATAGCATTTTTCAAAATATCCAATATGGTCGCCCTGATGCGACTGAAGCTGAAGTTAAAAGTGCAGTAGCGCTGGCGAATTTAACTGAGTTTATTGAGTCATTACCACAGCGCTGGGATACTAAAGTCGGCGAGCGCGGTCTTAAACTTTCTGGCGGAGAAAAGCAGCGCGTTTCCATTGCCAGAGCAATATTAAAAGCTGCGCCGATACTAGTCTTTGATGAAGCGACATCATCTTTGGACAGTAAATCAGAGCAAGCAATATTAACGGCGATAAAAGATGCTGCTAAAGGTCATACGAGTTTGGTGGTGGCACATCGATTATCCACCATTATTGATGCCGATAAAATTGTGGTACTTAAAGATGGAATGGTGGCTGAACAAGGGACCCATAACACCTTGTTAGCGCTTAATGGGGTCTATGCCAAACTATGGAAAATTCAAAATGAGCAGGCGCTCTCCCTCTGATAAGTGGCTGTTAGCAGTTTTATCTCTTTGATAGTGGCGTTTTTGTGTATAATTAGTATTAATTGCCTTGAAAGGATTGAGTTCGTATAGGTAAGTAGGAAGTTAGTTGGTAATTAAATCTAGGTATGGAGGTCGTGGGTGCAAAACATTTCTTTAATAGCAGCCTTAGAAGGTACACAACATAAAGTGACTACTGATTGGTTTGCAATTATGGCAACGCTTGAAAATCGAGAAATGAATCAAGATGAACTACAAACTGTTTATGATGAGTTGTGCGCAGGATTGATTGTTACCACTCGCGGTTTAACCTTGGCTAAAATCAATGACAATAACAGTGAAGATAGTTTACTAAAAGCCGATGATAGTGCCGAAGATGTTTTTATTTAAATCACCGACTAGTCATGTTTAGCTGCGAATATAGTAGCTAAATAGCCATCAAGCTTAAATTACCACAAGTTTCCAAGCCAGAAAAAGCAATCTAATTGCTTTTTCTGCTAACTATAATCTGTTATTGACCTTTGGTGGATTTAGCCTATTAAGGGAATGCTTTTAGCGCTCACCACTGTTATAGCAAAGACTTAAATAGTGCGATTTATTAACGGCTTATTAAGCGTTTTTAGACCAACTATTACAAACCATTTTAATGATTGACTCTGCGTTAGCATCAAGGGTTAATCGTCTGATTTCGCCTTGGTTAAAACAGATTTTCTCACCTTCAATTTCTGACATCCTTTCGCAGTTATTACAGGTTAATGATATTGTCTTTGCAGACATCATTGGCGTCATTAATGAATGTGATACTTTCAAATGTAAACCCTTTTGATAAAAGCTTGCTCTAAGTCACGATTTTATACCTAAATGAGGCTTAGTTCAAAATTAGATCTGGCCAATTAATTAGCGATAAGTCTAATAGCTATAATACGGCTACTGGTATAAGTGCTGCGGATCATGTGCGTCCAAATCAGTATTGCCGATAAAACTTATCTAATGAAATAGATACGCCACTGTCAGTGACTATTCTCGCATGATGGCGGGTTAATTGTCTTGGCTCACTCACCCCACAAGAATGAGCAATAACCTTTAAATCATAATGCAGTGAGCGATTGTAGCTTGCCACTCTTGCCGACTTATTGCGCGGATCTAAGCCTTGCTGTAATTTTTTGTTATGGGTCGTGATACCCGTTGGACAGGTGTCTTTGTTGCATTGCAATGCTTGAATGCAGCCTAAAGCAAACATATTACCTCTCGCTGAGGCAATAAAGTCTGCCCCCGTTGCCAGTGCCCACGCCACTTGCGAGGGCAGCACCATTTTACCGCTGGCAATAATTTTTATGCGTTGTTTGAGGCCTTTGTGTTTTAACAGGTTAACTAAAATTGGCAGGCTTTCTTTAAGCGGTAAACCCACATGGTCCATTAATGCCTGCGGCGCAGCGCCAGTACCGCCTTCTGAGCTGTCTAAAGTAAAAAATCCGGCGCGTGTTCAATGCCTCGTAGCAGTATTTCTTCACATAAATTAATGAGCCATTGCTCGTCTCCAACGACGGCTTTGATACCTGTGGGTTTACCGGTGATATTACGGATATGCGCGACCATATCCAGAATATCGCCGACCTGATTAAATTCAGGATGGCCATTGGGGCTTATTGAGTCTTCCCCAACAGGAATGCCTCTAATGGCGGCGATCTCACTGGTGACCTTAAGGCCAGGTAGGATCCCGCCTTTACCGGGTTTTGCGCCTTGGCTTAACTTAATCTCAAACATTTTTACCTGATCATGGGCTGCGATTTGCTCAAGTTTTTGATCATCCAATAACCCTTGCTCATTACGTACACCATATTTGGCGGTACCAATTTGAAATACTAAGTCACAGTTACCTTTAAGGTGATGTTCACTTAATCCGCCTTCGCCAGTATTTAACCAGCAACCCGCTTGGGCCGCGCCATGGGATAGCGCAGTAATCGCTGGGCGCGAGAGCGCACCAAAACTCATCGCAGATATATGGCATACTTTCGCTGTCGCATAGGGATGAGTACAGTTTGTACCAATGGTGATGACAGCGTCATTATGTTCATCAGAATCGTATTTAGGAAAGGCCGCATTTAAAAACATAATGCTGCCAGTTTTATCGTGGCTTTGGGTTGAGCCAAAGGCAATGGTGCGGTTTATGCCTTTGGCAGCGCGATAAACCCAACTGCGTTCGGCGCGATTAAAGGGCAATTCTTCTCGATCTTGGGCAAAAAAATACTGCCTGAAAAATTCACCCTGTTTTTCAAATAAGTATCTAAATCTGCCAATAACTGGATAGTTATGCCTAATCGCTTGCTTGGTTTGTAATTTATCTGCGAGATACATATAAATTATCGCGATAAAGAACAGTGCGATAAACGCAAGAAATAATCCCGTAAAAACTTCTAATCCCCAAATAAACCAATTCTTCTGCATTTTTGTTCCTTAAAAATGATCTGTTTGCTGCAAATTTGACGCTAGCCTGTGATTATCTGCGTTTATTTTAACCAGATATGCAGATTTATGACTATCCTCAGTATGGCTGATGGGGGATATTTATGACAAAAAATTTGACCTTGTTCTAGCTAAGTATAAGTAAGCGATAGAGTTTGATTGCTATTAAAACAGTTTTACCCAGCTATTGCCGAAGGCGTTGATCAAACCTATAGTTTAATACAGTAAGGTCTAGCCAAATGTTGTTTAAAGACCCTGCCAGTAGATAAATAGCAGATCTAAAATCAAGGAATTACCCTATGTGGACAACTGGTACTGTAATTGAACGTATAGATTGGAATGACAAGTTGTTTTCGCTGCGTATTCGCGCCGATGTTGAGCCATTTATTGCCGGTCAGTTTATTAAACTGAGTCAGATGCGTGACGATAAGCGCATTGCTAGAGCCTACTCTATCGTTAACCCACCCGGTAAAGATTATGTCGAAGTGCTGGCCGTCGCTGTTGAAGATGGTCAGTTATCTCCAGATTTACAGGCACTTAAAATTGGCGATAACATCGAAGTAACCACCAAGGCATCAGGCTTTATGACTTTAGATGAAATCCCCTCAGGGGCACTTCAAGGCCCTGATTTGTGGTTTTTGGCAACTGGCACTGCCGTGGGGCCTTTTATATCGATTATGGAAACAGCAGAGCCGTGGCAACGGTTTGAAAAAGTGGTGCTGGTGTACGGTGTGCGGATGATTGCAGACTTGGCTTATTTACCCCAATTACAAGCGCTGCAGCAACAATATCCCGAAAAATTTGAACTGATACCTATTGTCACTCGTGAAGAATATAAAGACGGCTTATCTTGTCGTATCCCTGATGGGTTAAGTAGCGGTCTCATTGAACAAGCGGCTGGAGTTACCTTGTCGCAAGATAACTCACAAGTACTTATTTGTGGTAATCCAGGAATGATTTCTGATGCGCAAACGGTACTAATAGAAAAGGGGTTAGTGAAGAATCTACGTCGAGCACCAGGGCAAATTACCGTCGAAAAATATTGGTAGCCTGCTTTTAAATAGACTTTCGTTAGCGAGTAACTAGCGAGCTGTAGCTTGTTAGTATTTCGGCAGTAACATTGCTGTAACTCGCATTATCAATGGCTAAACTGTTTATTCGCTTGCTGCGAAAAGCGCAGAAGCTGTAATTAATGCAGTACATTTAAAAAATATATTTTAATCTTAGTTAGCTTATATCCTTAAACAATACTTGCTCCTTAGATAGTGATCTATTACCCTTATCGCAATTGATAACTGTTATCATTTCTATAAGCAGTTACTCGTTAGTATTATGAAAGTCCCCCTGTACGGGGCCATTATGCTGATAAAAAGTAACGCAACGCCAAGGAGAATTTGGAATGAAGTCGTTTAAGCGTCTGGCACTGTTAGGATTAGCAGCAGTATCGTCACTAAGTTCAATTTCAGCAACCGCTGCTGAAGATCTTACTATCTATTCTTATCGTCAAGCTTTTCTAGTAGAACCCATTTTAGCGCAATTTACCGAACAGACTGGCATCAAGGTGAATGTGGTTTTTGCCAAAGATGGCATCGCTGAGCGTATTGCTCGTGAAGGGCGCTTATCTCCTGCAGATCTAGTGTTAACCTCTGACTTTTCTCGTTTAATGGAACTCGTTGATAAAAAATTAGTTGTTGATGTGAATAGCGAGACTTTAAATCACAATATCCCGGCCCAATACCGCTCACCGAGTAACGATTGGTACGCATTAACCATGCGGGTACGTAATGTTTATTCTTCAAAAGAGCGTTTAGGTAAGCTAGATATTAATTATGAAGATTTAGCCTCTGAGCAATATAAAGGCAAAATCTGTACTCGTAGTTTCAAGCACCCTTATAACATTGCCCTGGTTGCTTCAATGATTGCCCATCACGGTGAAGCTGAAACCAAAACGTGGTTAGAAGGGCTTAAAGCCAATTTAGCTCGTAAACCACAAGGCAATGATCGCGCGCAAGTTAAAGCGGTAAACGAAGGTTTATGTGATATCGCCTTAGGTAACAGTTATTACTTTGGTAAGATGATTAAGGACCCTAAGCAAAAAAGCTGGGCTGAATCAGTGGAAATCAACTTTCCTAACCAAGATAACCGCGGTGCCCATATAAATGTTTCAGGTATGGCACTAGCTAAGTTTGCCCCAAACAAAGATAATGCTATAAAATTGATGGAATTTTTATCATCTAATGTAGCTCAAAGTCTTTACGCAGAAGTCAACATGGAATATCCGGTAAAAGCCGATGTTGCCCCTTCTGACATGGTAGCCTCTTGGGGGGACTTCAATGCAGATAGTCTTCCAATCTTTAAGCTAGCAGAAAACCATCAAGCGGCAGTGAAGCTAATTGATGAAGTAAAATTTGATCTGTAAGGATGCTTTATTTCGCCGCGTTAACCGATAACGCGGCATAGACTGGAAAGTATTTATGATCTTAGGCTTAACCAGAGGCTGGTCGTTCGCTGGTTATGCAATTGCGGTAATATTAATTTTGCCGCTTTTTGCACTTTTAGTACAAGCTACACTCCCTGACGAAGCTGTTTTTAGTCACTTAATTGACACCGTTTTACCGACCTATATTAGTAACAGCCTATTGCTGATGCTGAAGGTCTGTGTCGGTTCCTTAGTGATTGCAGTGCCAGCCGCTTGGTTGGTAGCTCGTTGTCATTTCCCTGCTAGACGTTACTTTCAATGGGCGCTGCTATTGCCACTGGCAATGCCTGCTTATATTGTCGCGTATGTGTATACCGACATGCTTGATTACGCCGGTCCTGTACAAAAGTTGCTAAGGCAAGTGTTTGGCTGGACGTCCCCGCAAGATTATTATTTCCCTGATATTCGCAGCCTAACCGGCGCAGCAATTATGCTGTCATTGGTGTTATTTCCTTATATCTATTTATTAGCCAGAACGGCTTTTATGGAGCAATCTTCCAGCCTATTGCACGCCTCTAGAATTATGGGCTGTAGCCCGTGGAAAAGCTTTTGGCGTTTAGGCCTGCCAATGGCAAGGCCGGCACTTGCAGTAGGGATGGCATTAGTGGCAATGGAAACCGCTGCCGATTTTGCTACAGTGAGTTACTTTGCGGTGCCAACCTTAACCACTGCGGTATACGACACTTGGCTGGGTTATGGCAGCTTATCGGCAGCAGCAAAATTATCAGCCATTATGTTGCTGGTGATTTTTGCCATGGTGGGTTTTGAGCGATTTGCCAGACGCAAACAAGAGTTATATCAAAAGCAGTCTAGGTTAACTGAATCAGACAGATACCAGCTAAAAGGTGTTAAAGCTTGGCTCGCCTTTGGCTATTGTAGCCTGCTGATTGGTCTCGCGTTTTTATTACCTTTTATTGTATTAAGCGGCTACGCCATCGACTACTTTGACCAGAGCTGGAACAGCCAGTTTTGGCAATACAGTTTCAACAGTTTGTATATTGCCCTCGTCGTGAGTTTTATATGTGTGCTACTGGCATTAGTGTTGATGTTTGTTAGGCGCGTAAGCCCCCGTCGGGCAGACCTATTACCTTCACGATTAAGTAGCACAGGCTATGCCATACCAGGCACAGTGCTGGCTATTGGCGTGTTGGTGCCATTAACGTATTTAGATTTTGCTATAAATGATGTCTATGACTATTTTGGTGCGCGCGGCCCAGGATTGTTATTTACCGGTAGCGTTATCGCGCTAATTTTTGCTTTTTGCGTTCGCTTTGTGGCGATATCTATTGGCAGCATTGAAAACAGCTATAAACGTATTTCGCCTTCCTTGGATATGGCCAGTATTACCATGGGGCAAAAGCCGACTAAGTTATTATGGCGAGTGCATTTACCGCTGCTACGCAAAGGCATTTTTGCAGGGGCATTATTAGTGTTTATTGAAAGCATGAAAGAGCTACCCGCAGCGCTATTGTTAAGGCCCATTGGTTTTGAAAACCTCGCCACCTATGTATTCCAGTTTGTCTCCGATGAACAACTCGAACATGGCGCTTTGGCTGCTATCGTGATTGTGTTAGTTGGGTTAGTGCCATTGATTTATCTAAACCGTTCATTGGAGCAAGAGAGCTAATATGTCCACATTGACCATTCAAAATGTAAAAAGTGACTACCAAGGACAGGTGATTCTTAAAGGGCTCGATCTCACTTTAGAACAAGGTGAAATCGTTGCACTGCTTGGCCCAAGTGGTTGCGGAAAAACCACCTTATTACGTGCTATTGCAGGTTTACAGGCCATCAGCCAGGGCTGTATTTCAATAAATGGTGAGTGTTTAAGTGGTGACAACACGTTTGTTGCCAGTGAACATCGCGGCATTGGAATGATTTTCCAAGACTATGCCTTATTTCCGCACTTAACTGTCAGTGAGAATGTGTTATTTGGGGTCAATGGGCTGGATAATAGTCAACGTAAAGCCCGGCTTGAAGAGATGCTACAACTGGTCAAGCTTGAAGGGCTAGAGTCGCGTTACCCCCATGAGTTATCAGGTGGACAACAGCAACGGGTATCTATTGCTCGTGCATTAGCCTATGAGCCTGAATTATTATTACTTGATGAACCGTTTTCTAACATTGATGCCCAAGTACGAAATGAAATGATGTTAGAGATCAGGCAAATATTAAAACAGCGTAATGTCAGTGCGGTGTTTGTGACCCACAGTAAAGATGAGGCCTTTGTGTTTGCTGATAAGCTGGCATTGTTTAAAGATGGCGCCATTGTACAACACGGTTTAGCTGAAACCCTCTATGCTCACCCTAAAGAGCGTTATGTGGCTGATTTTCTTGGTGCGGGTAATTATTTATCTGTGATGGTGAAAAATCAGCAGCAAGTGTCATCTATTCTGGGATTAATTGAAAGTACCTCTGAGTTATCTCAAGCTGCTAACTATCAAGGCCAGTTGCTACTTAGACCGCAACAGATTGATCTACAACCTGCTTCTCAAGGCCATGGTGAAATTATTGAGCGTCGTTTTCTAGGTACAATTTGTCATTATTGGGTTAAGGTAGGACAACAAACGCTCGAAGTTAGAAGCCAATTAACTGAACTGACCTTAGGTCTGAAAGTCAATTTATCAATCTCGCCACATTCACTGGTTATTTTTTAGTGATGCGTATCAAAGTTGTTAAAAAATTGAGCTTGAGCACAAGGAATTAATTGCTCAATTACCTTACAATTATGCTCTCTTATATTTGATAAAGGTGATTGATTCCAACATGGAAAATCAGAATATGCCTCGCGAACAGTTAGGGGTTTGTGCCGAAGGTAATTTGCATAGCGTCTATTTGATGTTTAATGCAAATGACGCTGTTGAAGCTCAATTACGCCCTTGTTTAGCCAATGTTGCTCAATACATCTATGAGCTCACAGATCAATATGCAGATAGTGCCTTTAATGGCTTTGTAGCTATTGGCGCTAACTATTGGGATTCACTTTATAGTGAACAACGTCCTAAACATTTGCGTCCATTCCCAGCGATGCAAGCTGAAAATCGTGATGCGCCTGCCATTGAATATGATTTATTTGTGCATATTCGTTGCGATCGTTACGACATCCTTCATCTAGTGGCCAATGAAATCAACCAAATGTTTGAAGGCTTGGTTGAGCTGATTGAAGAAGAGCGTGGCTTCCGCTTTATGGATAGCCGTGACTTAACTGGTTTTGTTGATGGCACCGAAAACCCGAAAGGCCGTAATCGTCAGCAAGTGGCTTTAGTTGATGATGAGGATGCCAGCTTTAAAGGTGGCAGTTATATTCATGTGCAAAAGTATGCCCACAACTTAAGTAAATGGAATCGTTTACCGAATAAAAAACAAGAAGATATCATTGGTCGTACCAAGCAAGATGATATTGAATACGCCTCTGAAGATAAGCCGTTAACCAGCCATATTAAGCGAGTTAATTTAAAAGATGCCCAAGGTAACTCAATGGAGATATTGCGTCAGAGCATGCCATTTGGGTCGCTTAAAGAACAAGGGTTAATGTTTATTTCAACCTGTCGCACGCCGACCAACTTTGAAGAAATGCTTCGCAGTATGGTGCATGGTGACGGCCATGGTAATCATGATCATTTGATGCAGTTTACTAAGGCATTAACCGGCTCATCATTCTTCGCGCCTTCGCTAGATTTTTTAGCCCGTTTTGCCAATGATTAAACGCAAATAACAAATTAGCCGACTGTAGCAGGTTAATTATCGATAAAAAAAGCAATGCCTCAGCATTGCTTTTTTTGGTCTGTTATCTGTTAGAGCGCGGTGCGTTTGTAACGGCGATATTCAGGTTCCCAGAAATTACTTTCAATTTGTTGTTGCAGTAATTCATCTGGACAAGGTAGGGCTAATTCTTGCTCGATAGCTTTTTTAGCCACTGCAAAAGCAATATATTTGCTCACTTGCTGAATGTCTTCCCGTCTTGGCAGTAGTTAGAACGCGGTGCGTTTGTAACGGCGATATTCAGGTTCCCAGAAATTACTTTCAATTTGTTGTTGCAGTAATTCATCTGGAC
>NZ_JAUORL010000034.1:0-51787 GCF_030548015.1 Shewanella sp. 4_MG-2023 | reverse complement strand
CGAGTGGCCAAAGGGATCAGACTGTAAATCTGACGGCTCAGCCTTCGAAGGTTCGAATCCTTCTCCCTCCACCATTTCTTCTAGTCACTTCAGTTCATCAAGTTAGCTCATTCAAATTAGCTCAATTTCAATTCTCAGTAGTTTCACTTCAGTTTTATCATCAAGATTTGCTTAGTTTCAACTTCACAGCCTTATCCTAGTCAATTATTGATATCGATTATTAATTTGCTGTCTAGCGTCAAAATGTAACCTTATTGATAAAACATCACAATTTAACTTCCTGATCTTGTTATTTATCTTTAAGATAATCCGATTACAGCAAACTTAGGATGTCAGATGTCTAAACAATGGGTTAATCAAGCCATAGCTAAAATAGAAGCTGATTTTCAGCGCAGCGCCGATACACATTTAATTAAGTTAGAACTTCCACAATTAACTGGCATCGACATTTATCTTAAAGATGAAAGCACCCATCCAACTGGCAGTTTAAAACACCGTTTAGCCCGCTCTTTGTTTCTGTATGCGATTTCAAATGGATGGGTTAATGAAAATACCACCATCATAGAATCATCATCTGGCAGTACTGCTGTATCTGAAGCATACTTTTCTCGGTTACTTGGCCTACCGTTCATTGCGGTAATGCCAGCCACAACCGCGAAAAAGAAAATCCAACAAATTGAGTTTTATGGTGGTAGTTGTCATTTCGTCGACAAAACTGACCAAATATATGCAGAATCTCAGCGCCTAGCAGCGCAACTCAATGGCCATTATATGGATCAATTTACCTATGCTGAGCGCGCCACCGATTGGCGCGGCAATAACAATATTGCTGACTCTATCTTTAATCAGATGCAAAAAGAGCCACATCCAATTCCAGCATGGATTGTGATGAGCCCAGGCACTGGCGGTACCTCAGCAACCATTGGCCGCTACCTTAATTACCAACAACTTGATACTAAGCTGTGCGTGGTAGACCCTGAAAATTCGGTATTCTATGACTACTATATAAATGGTGATGCAAGTATTACCAGCGATAAAGGCAGTAATATTGAAGGCATCGGTCGCCCAAGGGTTGAACCGTCTTTTATCGCAGGTGTAGTGGATGAAATGAAAAAAATCCCTGATGCAGCATCCATTGCGACCATGAACTGGTTAGCACAGCATATTGGCCGTAAGGTAGGGCCATCAACGGGGACTAATTTATATGGCGTGTTGCAGTTAGCCTGTCAGATGAAACAAAAAGGCGAAACAGGCTCGTTAGTGACCTTGCTGTGTGATTCTGGTGAGCGCTATTTAGATACCTATTATAATAATGAATGGATTAATAACAATATCGGTTGTACTGAAGAATTTGACCTAGAGTTGCAACATTTTAACAGCAGTGGTTGTTTGGGGAAGTTATAAAAATTTAGCCATAAAATCAGTTATAAAAAATAACCCCGCCCAATTGACATTAGGCGGGATTATTTTTCAATATGTTAGTTAATCGATATCTAAATATTTATGGGTCTGAATTGATAAGCGCCAATTACGGCTTATACAGGTTTTCATGGCAAGTTCAGTTGCCCGAGGCTTTTGGCTGATAGGTTGTAAGCAAATGGTTTTATTTGATACATCAATATCAGCTAATAACTCATCAAGTTCATCAATATGATTTTGGGTGGCGATGGGATGCTTAATTTCATTAGCACGCAATAGCGCCGTTTCTAAAACTTTATAGCCGCCTTTCATATTTATTTTTGGTGACACGGTGACCCAGACTTGCTCATCACAATGAATTTCGAAAGTGCCACTGGTTTCAATCTGCACGCTGTTGCCAGCTTCAATCAAATGACTGGTTAACTTACTTAGGTCATATAAACATGGCTCGCCACCAGTAATGACAATATGTTTTGCAGTAAAACCTTTTTCAGTAAATGCAGTTAATAATGAATGCGCATCATGATTTGCCCAGCGACCAATGGTGCCATCCACTGCAATAACTTGTTGTTGAGAAACCTTGTTTGCTTCTAATACATCCCAGGTCTGTTTGGTATCACACCAAGCACAACCAACAGGACAACCTTGCAAACGAACAAAAATTGCTGGAACGCCGGTAAAGGTGCCCTCACCTTGGATGGTTTCAAAAACTTCATTAACTGGATATTTCATTTAGCTGCCTTATTCTCAGTAAGGGCGCATTTATAGTGTATTTTCACTGTAGCTGCAACCATTAACGGCCATGATAATGACTGCTTATTAGATTACCTGCCAACTAATTACATATGTCTGATGAAAGCTGATTATTAATCAGCCTATTAATAGCCGCTTTTACAAAAAGGTCACTGCTATAAAAATCTCACTAAAACTCTACTAATCAAAAGTTAAATAACCATGAAAGTTATCCTTAATGTCGTTATAATTTAGCCCGTAATCAACGGCTTCAATTAACTAACTGTTTCAATGAGTCTGCTCTGGGAACATGTTGATATATTTAAATTTTATATGGTGAAAAAAATGTCTAAAGCAATTGTCGTATTTAGCGGAGGTCAGGACTCTACAACCTGCCTCATTCAAGCAATGTCTCAATATGACGAAGTGCATGCCATCACCTTTGATTATGGCCAGCGTCACCGTGAAGAAATTGAAATTGCTCAATCACTTGCTAAAGAATTAAACATTGCCAGCCATAAAGTCATGGATGTGGGTTTACTCAATGAGCTTGCGGTGTCTGCGCTTACTCGAGATTCAATTCCGGTATCCCATGAGATCATGAATAATGGACTGCCTAATACCTTCGTCCCTGGGCGCAATATTCTCTTTTTAACCTTAGCGGGCATTTATGCTTATCAGTTAGGGTGCGATGCCATTATCACTGGCGTGTGTGAAACAGACTTTTCTGGCTATCCTGATTGTCGTGATGAATTTATCAAGTCTATGCAGCAATCATTGGCGTTAGGTATGGATAAACCATTACAAATTGTCACCCCGTTAATGTGGCTAAACAAAGCTGAAACATGGGCACTAGCAGATAAATACCAAGCATTAACCTTAGTCAGAAATGAAACCCTTACCTGTTACAACGGCATAAAGGGCTGTGGTTGTGGCGATTGCCCAGCCTGCACCCTTCGCCAACGTGGTTTAGATGATTATTTAGCTAACGCTGACACTGTAATGGCTGAGCTTAATCAAAAAATGGCTAAAGCTTAAAATAGGGTTACTGACATGGCAAATAAGCAAACTCAAATTGGCGTATATGTTTTTGCAACTATAGTGAGCGTCATTTGCGCGGCATTATTTGCCTTAAATTTACTGCCTCTTGCACAAATAGATATCGACAGTTTACTGGCTTATCGCTATGACTCAATTACCCAAGGTGAATGGTGGCGACTGCTTAGTGGTAATATTCTGCATACTAACTTGTGGCATTTACTAATGAACCTAGCCGGTTTTTGGGTGATTTTGTTTTTGCATGAGACCCACTACAAACAGCATAGCGTTAAACTCGCAGGCTTATTTTTGAGTTTGGCAATGCTTGAAGGGCTCGGCTTATATTGGTTTTACCCAGAACTAAAGGGTTATGTGGGGCTAAGCGGGCTATTACACGGACTTTTCACTTTTGGCGCGCTACTTGATATCCGAAAAGGCTTTAAATCAGGCTATTTGTTATTGTTAGGGGTCATCATCAAAGCTGGTTATGAAACCTATTTTGGCGCCAGTGACAGCGTAAGTGAGCTGATCAATGCCAGAGTCGCCACAGAGTCTCACTTAATTGGCGTCGTAAGTGGGTTATTGTGCGGGTTAATTTGGTTGCCATTAAGTGGTTATTTAAAGCGCGCTCAAACACTGTCAACAAGCCACAATTAAGTATCATTTTGTGCTTGCTGATAAATGTTTGGCCGCCAAATTTGCATTAATATTTCGGGATTATCTATCGGCAGAAAACCATACTGAGCGTAAAGGCCATGAGCATCCCTTGTGGCCAGCATCATTCTCCTTAATCCCTGTATATCGGGGTGACTTATCACCGTTTCGATGAGTAACTTACTTAAACCAATTCCTCGATGTTGATCAGTAATAAACACATCAGCTAGATAGGCGAATGTGGCTCTATCTGTGATAAGGCGGGCAAAACCAACTTGCTGGTCTTCGTCAGTAAATACCCCAAAGCACAAAGAATGCTCAATGGCCTTAGTTAATACTGTTATCGGCATCCCTTTGGCCCAATAGCTTTGTGAGATAAAACCGTGAATAACACTGATATCTAATTTATTTTGATCCGTTGAAATAACATAACCCTTGTTGCCTAACTGCTGCATTAACGCCCCTTAACTAAGATTTATTCCGTTTACGTAACAAGTATCGCTGCCCATGCTTATGTTCGACTCAACATTTGCTTAGTATATTGATATAACTGCTGAGCATCTAAGTTTGTCGATTTGGCCAAACCCGCTAATACCCCTAGTTGATCAGCCTCTGAGCGATGTTGGCCTAACTTGAGTTTTCCTTCAACGCCAGTAATTGAAATTTTAAAACCAACAATGGCTTTTGCCAATTTATCGCGGTAATCATGGGGAATAAAGCCACCGTGCTGCAGTAACTCAGGCTCATATTTAGCAATGGTGTCAGTTAAATGCAAAATGGTTTCATTGTTATCAGTTAGTTCAAAAGTGCCTGTGACATGTACTGCGGCATAATTCCAAGTTGGCACCGCAGGAAAACCGTCATACCAAGTAGGTGAAATATACCCATGAGGACCGGAAAATACCGCCAGCACAGATTGTAAATCCAATGTTTTCCAATGATTATTGGCTTTTGCCATATGGCCATATAACGTGTGATTACCGTCAGCATCAGTTTTAAGGATTAATGGCAGATGAGAGGCTTGTAAATCGCTCGAGCTAAGCAGAGCAAAGCCATACTGCTGGATAAAGTCTAAAGCCTCGTTAGACTGCATTTGTAATTTTTTAGGTAGGTACATGATCATCCTTAATATGTAGGTTTAACTTTTTGGGTGCTCAGTATTAATGAGTGACTCAATAAACGCGTTAATTCGTTTCTAAAAACTGCTGTAACCTTTGTTTTAATGGCGCTATTGCAGCTGGATGAGCCAAATAATCGGCAATCGTCATCAATTGCCAATATTGGCCTTCTGAGCCAAAATTAATCGCATCTAGTTCAGTTTGAGTAATATAAGCGACAAAAAAGTAGGAGTGGCCATTTGCAGTTTGATTAATCCCCCGCTGTTGATATATCAAACGCTCTATTGGCAGCGCAATGTCAAATTCTTCATGTAACTCTCTAAGCACACACTCTTGGGCCGACTCCTTGCCTTCGCGGCCACCACCTGGAAAGTCCCATTGATTTGGAAAAGGAATATTGGTTTTATCATCCCGTAAGTACACCACCAATTTATCTTCAAAAATCAGAGCTAATTTACAACCAGTGAATGATTCAGAATCCACATTTTTGGTTATCGCTTGTTGATTTGATAGCCCCATTTGTCAGCGACTCCACGGTTGATTTATTTATAATCACTATCCCATAAAAAAACCCGTGTTGATACTGAGATTGATTCAGTTTCAGCACGGGTTTAATACGATAACCTCGACTTATGAACTTATATTCTAAGCAATAAAAATAAACCCAATAAAGGTAATGCCAGCGGCAATAAGCGTATAAGGTAATTGCGTTACCGCATGGCTAACTAAATTACAGCCTGCACCTTGGGCAGCGAGTACGGTGGAGTCACTATAAAAACACGCCTGACTGCCAAAAGATGACGCAGAAAGCAGCGCGCCTATCACGAGTGGCATATCCGCGCCAACAGCTTGGGCTAACGGCATCACAATGGGGATGGAGACAGCAAAGATGCCCCAGCTTGAACCCGTAGCAAACGCTAAAACCGCCATTGCGACAAATACCACTGCTGGTAACATTTGCGCAGTCATATAGGGGCTTAAGCTTTCAATTACAAATTGTGGCAGCAATAATTTATCGCAAACATCTTTAAATATAAATGCAGCAATTACAGTACCAATGGCAGGTAACATACTTTTAAAGCCGTCGATCATTTGCTCCATCATATCGGAGAACGGCATTAATTTTTGCACCGCATAATAGGGAATAGTGATCAGCATTGTCGCTAATAAACCTAGCCAGACATCTATATCAAAGTACACGGTAAAACCGACCAGTAAGATGATGGGCACTAAAAAATTATGTAACTTGCCTTGTTCATCTGCGGCGCTGAAATTGTCTTCAATCGCCTTAACGCCATAGTCATCGCTGGTATGGGTTTCTGCAGACTCATCCACAGGAATACCAATACCTTGCTTGGCTTTAAATTCTGCTTTTTTCATCGGTCCAATTAGCGGTATTACCCCTAAAATAACCAATGGCACCATGATCACCGCCACCCAGGCATAGAGCATATAAGGAATCGCCTGCATATATACCGCAATGCCCTGCCCCGATTCTGCGATGCCGTTGTCCACTAATAAACCAGAGAAGAACACTGCCCAAGTGGATAAAGGCACCAACACACAAATAGGTGCTGCGGTAGAATCAACCACATATGCGAGCATCTCACGGGAGATTTTATATTTATCGGTGACGCGCTTCATGGTCTCACCCACAGTGAGCGCGTTAAGGTAATCATCAATAAAAATGGCCACACCTAATACAAACGTCATCATTAATGATGACTTTGGCCCTGTTGCAACCAACAAGGCTTTTTTGCCAAAGGCAAAAGCGCCGCCGGTCCTGACTAATAATGCAATCAAAGCGCCGAAGGTACCACACACTAATATCAGCCAACCTATAGTTTCGTCAGCCATTACACTCAGTGAGATTTCTGAAAAATTATTCAATGCTTCAGCAGGATCTAGCATCAATAATCCCACAACTGCGCCTATCACTAAGGCAAGTATCGGTCTGCGTAAAAATATGGCTAACATTATTACAACCAAAGGCGGGATCAAACTGATCGCAGATGGCTCTGTCATTAGGTTTTACCTTGTTAAAAGAAGATTAATATTGGAAAAAGAAAGTAATGTCGAATTGCATTTTAGTCAACAAGAACTAAACACAATATTGAAAAAAATACGGGTTTATTTCAAAATAATTATAAGAAAACAAATTCACTGTGACTGAATAAACAACCACAGTGACATTATTATTCATAGTTTAGGCTATTGACTACTTTAACGTCAGCACGATTAATCGCAACACTCGTTATGTGAAAAACTCACTTCAAACTCTCCTAAGTTGTCATAAACAACGGATAAAGGCGTATCCATATCGACCTTTATTACGCCGTGGTATGACCCCGTTATAATGTACTCTCCCGCATTTAACTCGATTCCTAATGCAGATAAATAGTTAACCAGCCAATACATAGGATTTTGAGGTAATTCACATGGGTGAACACCGATATAATCATGTTTAATCCCTGCCTGAGTCATTGTAATGTTTATGCCAGCCGCTTTATAAGCCGCCGCTTTCTCAATTTCAGGGCCAATAAATAAACCTTGATTACTTAAACCGTCAGCTAAACGCTCATAATGATTAGCTTTATAACCTTGACTAAACCTCGGCTGAATAAGCTCTAATGCCATATGAGTTGAACCTATGGCAGCATCTATTTCTGCTTCGCTGTAATGTTTGCCACTGGGTAAGTTACTTCTGAGTAAGAATGCGATTTCAGGTTCTATCAATGCTTGGCCATTAACCGCTTTCATTTGACATACCACCTGAGTTTCAACAACTTGCCCCAACAATGGTGCTGCGATAATACTGCCATCTTCTCTTGGGGTAAGGCATTTCCAACCTAAGGGAGCATGATCATGTAGGGCTATCATCAATTGCTGTACAGCATGAGCATCAGCCAAAGTTTTAGGCGACTGTAATAAATTAAATTCAGACTTAGGCTGTGTAGCATTACGCTGTGCTACTAAATGCTCTGCTATCGATTTAAAACGTAATGCTTGTTGATCAACTGTTTTTGATATATTGGACACACTAAATCCTTATGTGGCTTAATTTAAGCAATGAGAGAAAGAGACGGTAAAACAGTAAAAATTAATTTGATTCAATCCCATACAGTTAAACATGTGATGTTTAGAGGATCAATATGGATTACTTCTAAGCCATAAATAAAAACGTGCTTAAACCTCAAGGTTTAAGCACATTAATTTTATCTATCAGATAATGCTGCTAGCCATGACACATGCAGAAATTACATAAGTTCTACAAGCCTTGCCTTAGCATCGCTCAACAAGGTTTCTGTTAACGACTGGGCTAACGTACTGTCTTTTGCTTTAATCGCATCAAACACTTCTTTGTGAAAGGGTATTGAGCTTTTGTTTTCAGCATCATTTTGGTTAGTCACACGAATACTGACTAGCAATGCCGAAAAGATGACACATTCCATCGAAATGAATAACTCATTATGAGACGCTTTTAAAATAGCACTGTGAAAGTGTGCATCTGCAATCACAAAACGATCCACATCGCTTGTAGACGCTTCCATTTCAGCCAGCGCTTGAGTAATTGCTTGAATATCTTCTTCCGTGGCATTTAATGCTGCGAGACTGGCAGCTTTAGGCTCAAATGCGAGTCTAAACTCCATCAATTGAGTTAAAAAGTCAGGATTAAGTGGTGCAGAAAGGTGCCAAGCTAAAACATCATCGTCAAGTAAAGCCCAGTTATTTCTAGGTTTAACACGAGTACCAATTCCTCGGCGTACATCTAATAAGCCTTTACCAACAAGAATTTTTACCGCATCACGAACGACAACTCGACTGACTTGATAGCGTTCAGCCAGTTTATTTTCATCATCAATAAGCGTACCAGGCACAAACGTTCCAGCAACAATCCTACGACCTAACTCTTTTGCTACTTGAACCGGCAAACTCGGCGACATCGAGTTTGTTCTTCTTAAATCGTAGTATGTTAGTTCACTCATGTAATTATTCTATCCCAAGAAATATAACTACATACTATGTATATGATTTTGTGATGATACACAACCATCTGATGTTAATTATTGTCACTTTGGCTAAGAGAAAGGCGAATACTGGCATCATTGAGCAGTTTTTCGGTTAATTTCTCAGCTTTGTCACCATCACGATTAAAAATGGCTTCATACACATCTCGATGAAAAGGAACCGACGCTCCATTGTCTCGAGGGTCTTTATTGGTCATTTTAATACTTACCAATAACGCAGAATATATAACGCCTTCCATCGATGCCAGAAAACCATTGTTTGCCGCTTTCATCACCGCTTTATGAAACAAAGAGTCGGCAATAATAAAGTCTTCTGCAGTACCAGAAGCCTGCGCCATTCCTTCAACTGCTTTGGCAATTTCAGCAATGTCTGCATCCGTCGCACGCTCAGCAGCCCATCGCGCGGCTTTAGGCTCAAATGCTAATCGTACATCCATTAACTGCTTCAAAAAATTAAGATTGGGTGGCGCTGATAAATGCCAAGCAAGAATGTCATCATCCAGCATATTCCACTTATCTCGTGATTGAACACGAGTACCAATGCCCCGCCGCACTTCTAATAAACCTTTGCTTACTAGAATCTTTACAGCGTCACGAACTACCACTCGACTAACATGATACCGAGACGCCAAGGCATTTTCATCGTCAATAAGACTGTGGGCTTCGAAAGCACCAGAAACAATGCGGCGACCGAGTTCTTTAGCAACTTGTACAGAAAGACTAGGCGACATTCCTTGGGTGCATTTTAAATCGTAATATATTAATTCACTCATAGGTTAAATATAAACATAGTATGTTTAAGGTGTCAATTGAAACAATCTACGATTGAGACTTAATGATAATATATTGACTTCATATTAGATAAATTGATGCTTTAGATCAGAAGCAGAAGTAACTAAAAAAATAGCAGCCTTTCGGCTGCTAAAGCTACAACAGATACTTACTAGGAATAAGTATACAGGAAAGTAAAACAACACTATTTGTATAATAGCAACAACAGACAAGTTCAAAATCATCTCTGAAATGACTGAACTAAAACAACACACTGAACTCAGTTTACGGCATTATTGAACTCTAAAGTTCTGGCCTAGTGGGCTGTTAAGGTACTTTTATAACCTTGGACATATGCCAAAGCGTTATGCTTAACTTGCTCAACACTCATCCCAGCCTTATATAAGCCGCTTCCTAAACCAAACCCACTGGCACCAGCATCAATAAATGCTTGCATAGTGTCTGGTGAAACTCCCCCTACAGGTAAAATATCAATATCAGGAAGAACAACTGACATTGCTTTTAACCCCATAGGGCCAAATGCATCAGCTGGGAATAATTTAAGCGAATCTGCACCCGCATTAATAGCCGCATAAGCATCAGATGGTGTGAAAAAACCGGGGACACAATAAAGGTCTTTCGCTTTACTGTACCGAATCAATTTTGCATCAGCATGGGGAGAAATAATAATACGCCCGCCCGCAGCTTCGACTAAATCAACTTGTTCCTGGCTAACAACAGTGCCAGCACCAATGATGACATCGTTACCATATCTATCACTAAGTAACTTAATACTTTCGTAAGGCGACGGTGAGTTTAAAGGAACTTCTATAACGCGATATCCAGCGGTCACTAAAATATCTGCAACATCTAATACTTCAGCAGGTGTCACGCCACGTAAAATTGCAACCAATGGCATTTTGCTCATGGCTTCTTTAAGAGTAATCGGCATTTAATGCACTTCCTTTGATTTAATTAAATTCGCTTGCTCAGCTACCATCACCATGCCTAAAGCAGAGGCTTTCTCGCTGCTCACTGGGGTTGAAAGTAAACCAAGTTCTTTTAGCGCTTGAGCATAAAGTGTGTTTAAAGTCGAACTGCCAATGAGATAAATATGTTCAAGGGATGATGCCGCCAACACTGAACATAATTCAGCGCCAATCAGTAATCCTGAAATATAACTACAAACATGCTTGTCATCTAATCGCTGTTCTAGTCGTAAAGTTCTCGCGCTAAATAAATGGTGCAGCAAACCCCCTTCCCTTTGACTGGTATGTACGCCTTGTAAAAAGCTATCCATATCAACATCAGTCGCTTGTTTATCTACGCCTTTTCCAAGAATGCTGTTTTCAACTACGATGTTATACATCTCGCCCGTCATTTGAGTCGACAAGCTTTCTACGATTGGTTGACCTTGATCATTCTTAGCCATTTTTATCCACTTAGAATGGGTTCCAGGTAAGCAAAAAACTAACTTATCTAATTGAGCATTGTTTAATAAACCCAACTCGTGCTCAATCAATGATACGGCGCCGAATACCTGCACTTCTTCACCGCGCATAACATCAGGTTGTAAATTAGCAGTCTGACACTTAACGCCCGGTACAATGCGAATAGACAATTTCGATTCGTTATCCACATGACATAATTTCATCGCGGCTTGTTTAGCATCTGCTGGGCAATCTATATAGCCTGCATCGACCCAACCTTGTGCGCTACCCACCATGCCGGCCATTAACACTGGCACTGAAAAGTCTGTAACCCATGGCTGTATATGGGCTAAAAGCGCAGCTTCAAATTCATCTTTTTTAAGGCATAACATACCTTGAGGCGCCGATACTTCAGACAAGATTTTGCCGCGTTTATCCAATAAAAAGGCGCGAAAATTACTACTCCCCCAATCGACTGCAATAAGTACAGGCGTGGGTGACGATTGCTCTGTCATTTAAAAATTCTCTACAATGATGTGGGCTTAGAAAACTTCATAATGTTTTATGAAGTCTGGATCTGGCTCTACGCCAATACCAGTCCCTTGTGGAAGTGCAACCGTGCCATCGTTTTCTTTAACTTGCTTAAGAATGTTTAATGGCTCTTTAAGTAAGTCTTCACGGAATAAATTCGGAGTAGTATCGTATTCGAGCATCGGCTGAATTGGGTGAGCTGCGCCTGGTAAATCAGGTAATGCTGCCAATAAATGCAAATTGGCACCCACAGCAATAGCAGAGCCCCAAACATGATTTATTACCGGAATAAAATGTGCGTGTGCCATCGCTAATACTTTTTGGTATTCGGTAATACCACCTAATGCACATACTTCAGGTTGCAATAAATCCACACAGCGATTTTCAATTAAGTCTCTAAAACCCCAGCGGGTAAACTCTGCTTCACCGCCTGCAATGGTCATATCTAAGGCTTCACACAGTTCGCGATAGCCTTGTTTATCTTCAGGTGCTACGGGTTCTTCAAACCAATTTACGCCAAGGTTTTGCAGCTCACGACCCAGAGGGATCGCCTCTCTGGTGGTATAGGCATGGTTTGCATCGACCATTAATTGCATATCACCAATGCCGCGGCGTACAGCTTCAACTAATTTAATATCTCTATCAGGACTTAAACCGATTTTCATTTTCATCGCTTTAAAGCCCATCTCTTTAATGCGGGCACTTTCATCGGTAAAGCGTGCTTCAAGGTCGTCATGACGCTGTAGCATCATGCCGTAACCGTAAGCTGGGATACGGTCTCTAAAGGCACCGCCCAGTAACTTATAGACGGGCTGATCAAGAAATTTACCGGCAATATCCCATAAAGCGATATCCACACCCGACAAAGACTGAATAGGCATGCCTTTTTGACCATGGTCGCGCATTAAGTTGTACACCTTATGCCAGATCACTTCGCGATCTAGCGGATCCATACCAAGGATCATAGGTTGAATCACTTTTTCAACGATTGTTTTGTTGGCAAAAGCGATTCCGCCGCCACCAAAACACTCACCCCAACCTGTTATGCCAACATCCGTTTTAATTTCGACTAGGTGAGTAGTACGTTTGGCATAATACTGCTGCGAGTAACCTAACTCTTCTTCAAGATCGTACTGCAGAACGTGGCTTATAATTTCAGTAATTTTCATTCAATAATAGTCCCAAATTAATCTGATTAAAGCGCACGTGAGATGCGTTTATAAGCCAAGTAATCGTCGAGCGCTAGCAACGAACAATCAACTCCAACTCCTGACTGCTTAATCCCAAAATGCGGTAAATTAATGGCATATTTAATCCCATTAATTTGTACTTCGCCAAAACGAAGTTCGTCCGCAAAATGGTCCGCTGTCGTTTGATTTTGAGTAAACACATAAGCGGTTAAGCCCGCATCAGTATCATTAGCAAGGTTCAGTACATCTTGATGATTTTTGAAGGTAGCAATGCTAATAACTGGTCCAAAAACTTCTTCTTTCGATATCGCCATTTCAGGTGTCACACCCAGTAACACGGTAGGACTGTAAAAATATCCGGTGTCTAATCCTGGTGGTTTACCGCCACCTGATAACAACTTGGCGCCTTGAGCAATCGCTTCTTTTACTAAGCCATCGATACGCTGCCAAGAAGCACCGTCCATCAGTGGTCCCATTCCAATATCAGCCTCTTTATCAAAACCAACGTTGACGGAATGAGTGCGGGTTAACACCATTTCAATAAATTCGTCAGCCACAGACTCTTCAATAAAGACTCGGTTAGGAGCAACACAAATTTGGCCAGCATTACTGTATTTCACGCCGCAAATAACATCGGCAGCCGTGATTAAATCTGCATCAGCAAATACGATGGCAGGTGCATTGCCACCAAGCTCCATCGAGTAGCGTTTGATTGACGTAGCCCCTGTACCAATAACGTGCTTACCGACATTGGTTGAACCGATTAATGTTAATAAAGATGGGATAGTGGATGCAGAAATGGCATCGCCCACTTTGTGATCAGGGCCAGAAAGTATATTAACCACGCCATCAGGTAAGCCAATTTGAGCGCAAAGCTCACCGACGGCATAAGCAGATAATGGGGTTTTAACAGAAGGCTTAATCACAATAGGACAACCCGCAGCCATTGCTGGGCCTAACTTATAAGCAAGATTAAGCAGCGGAAAATTCCATGCAAGAAATGCAGCAGCAACCCCTACTGGCTCGCGGCGAAGTTCATGGACGTGGGTGCCCTCTTTATCTTCTAATGTCTCTTGCGCTAAATTGAGCATGGCATCAGCATAAAAATTTAAACTGTCGACCAACATTTGGTAGTCATCCTTGGTTGATGCCCAAGGCTTAGCCATTTCAAGATGCACACACTCACGTAAATGCTGTTCATTTTCTATCACTGCATCACGTAATTTATACATCCATTCAGTACGTTGTTGAATAGATGTTTTAGACCAAATTGGAAACGCCTTTTGTGCAGCTTCAAGCGCTAATTCAGCTTGAGGAATATCTGCCGCAGCAATGCTGCCTACCGATAAAAGAGTTGCAGGATTAATAACATCAGTGGTTGATCCGCTCGATATGAGTTTACCGCCGATATAAAGTTGTTTAGACAGCATTAGCAACGCTCCATGTGAAAAATTCAAAACAAACTAGGTAATAAGCTTTTAACTGAACCCGTTAATCAGTAGTCAAATAAGCATATTGATAACGCGATACATGATAAGTATTTAAACATATGATGTTTGATAAAACAATATAGAAATGTAATTAGTTTGTGAACATGTAAACAATCAAAATAACTTTTTACGATAAGGATTAAGACTAAGTCATTTTATAACAGCTACTTAGTAATTAAACACACTCATTAATAGCAATTACACAATAAAGCATTGTACCGACCAGTTACGTTTACTATTGGGTTTGATGAAGTAATAATCATCGCGCTTAATCGCTTCATTGAGTGAATCAGCCCCCCCTAAGCAAGGCTCTAAACCCACGACATAGGCAGGCGGTTGATCACTGCCAGACCAGCCTCGATAATTAAGCCATAATCCAAAATGTGAAATATCATGACTATCATATCTAAAACCACAACGTTGTTGATAAGCGCCACTGGCTGAAGGCGGCTCAACTAAAGCAACCTCAATAGACTGATTTTTAATAGCATCCGTTGATAAATCATCACTATAAAGCTTGCAGGAAAAGTGACTGTCTGGTGCTAACACCTTATCCAAATCAATCCATTTACCTTGCTGCTGTTTTTTATAAGGCCATTGCGCTGTAATAGCATCTGTATTAAAAAACGCTTTAAAACCACTGTCGGTTTTAAAGCGGTTAATCACTGTTGAAAGCGCTATGGTCATGCCTTTTTCAGCAGCAAAAATCGGATGCATTGACCACACAAAGGGTAATTGATAGTCGCTGTTATTCGTAAGCTGGTATTGAATATCGATATGGTTAGCATCAGCGGCAAGAGTTAAGGTACGCGTAAACACATAAGGTAACTGTTTACCCACGCAGCGAAGCGTCAACGAGATGAAATTCGAAGACTCAACAATTTCAGTGACTTGCCACGGTAAACACCATAGCTCACCGTGATCAGGAATTAATACATGCCTAAGCGCAGGCAAAGCGTATTGCTCGCCATTGATGCTGGGGAAGCATTCATCCCAACCACCACAATCAAAGCCATTGACGAATGACTCACCATAATTTGGCTGTTTCAAAAAAGCATGAGCGCCTTGAGGTTGTTCAAGCCACTCTCTGCCAGTAAGCATCGATTTTAATGAAATTATTTTCGCACCAATGGCAGGCACCACGGTAAAAGACAGGGTATTGTTGGCAATGGTAATAAGCTCAAAACCGTCTTTAATCGACTTTTGTAAAGACACCATAGTGGCCACTTTTATGTTCCAACAATTGAGGTGTTAATCGTGATAAATGACCGAACGACCACCATCAACCACTAGGCTTTGTCCTGTCATAAAGCTTGAATCTTGGCTGGCTAAAAACAATGCCGGTTTCGCGACCTCTTCAGTGGTGCCATTACGTTTTAACGGATGCACTTCACCCATAGCTTGTCTTGACGCTTGTGGATCGTCTGTCGCTCCCCACGACTTAAATGCCATCGGCGTTTCAATCATTCCAGGACATAACGCATTAACACGAATATTATACTGAGCGAATTCAACCGCCAGGTTTCGAGTGAGCCCTATAACCGCATGTTTTGTCACTGCGTAAGGAAAATACCCAGGTACTATTTTAAATGAATGCACTGACCCGACATTAACAATACTGCCGCGGCCATTGGCTTTCATATGGGGTAAAACGGCTTTGCTGCAATACCACATACCATCAACGTTAACTGAAAAGCTCTTTTTCCACGCATCAACGCCAACAGACTCAATCTTATTACCCGGACTAATCAACGCTGCATTGTTAATTAATATTGTTGGCGCGCCAAGTTCTGCCGCCGTTATAGCGACCATGGCATCGACCATGGCTTCATCTGAAATATCGGTTTTCACAAATATAGCTTGGTAACCTTTTGTCACTAACGCTTCAACAGCATCAAGCCCTAGTTCACTGTTCATATCAGCAACACACACTTTCGCGCCTTGCTGACAAAACTCTAAAGCGATAGTGCGACCTATTCCATCAGCACCACCCGTAACGATAGCAACTTCACCTTTCAACCGATCTGACATATGACTTCTCTACTTATTATTTTTGTTCTGAAACAACTCTTGATTACAGCGATTAGCGCTAACGTGTTAACAACCGCGTTAAGCGAGTAATTTATCCCTGTTTCACTAATTGTCTTTCAATGGCTTCGATGGATTTACCTTTGGTCTCAGGCAAAATTAGCATCATCACAAAACAACCCACAAAGGCTACCCCGCCGTAATACAAGAAGGTATTCGCAGCGCCCATGTTTTCAAGCTGCCAAGGGAAAAACTGTTGGATACTCCAACTCGATATACTTTGTACTAATGCCGCAAACGGCAGTGCAACACTGCGAACCCGGCTTGAAAAAATCTCTGAAAATATGACCCACATAATAGGGCCTATGGACATGTTAAACGCCGCTAAAAAAGCAAATAAACCAAACAAAACAAATGCTGGGTTAATATTAATCGAGGCATTAATAACTGTGCCACTGACTAACGGTAACTCTTTTTTAGAATACACGCTGGCTAGATCAGCCTTTAACGCTACATCACTGTGGTAATCTTTGCCAATAAATGGAATGAGTTTATTTGCATCAACACCTTGCTCAGCAATTATTTCAATCGCAGGTTGGTTAATAACGTAAGTTGCATTGCCAAAACCATACCAAATTGAACAGTGTGCGACGGTAATTAATAATAAGCCGCCAACGGTTAATACTTTACGACCCCATTTCTCAACCGTGAATATTGCAACAAGGGTAAATAAAACCGACATTGCGCCGAGCACTATGGTTTGTAAAAAGGTATCTTCAACACTCATACCGATTTGTTCAAACACGGTAGGTGCGTAAAATAACACCGCATTCATCCCTGTCGCACCCTGAACAACGGCATAACACACAGCAAGAATGACTAAAAAACGCATGGGTTTACTAAACAGTAACTTAAGCTGCTGAATCACTGAGGTGTTACTATCTTGTGCAATAGTTTGTTTAATATCGTCCATCATTGCAGGCACTTCAGATGGATCTGAAATGTCACTGAATACTTGTTCAGCTTCTTTATGTCGTTGCTTACTCATCAACCAGCGTGGAGACTCAGGGATGGTTAGTAATAAACCGAACCAAATAATATTAGGTACTAGCTCAAACCCTAACATCACTCGCCAAATATTCTCATCCGTTAATACTTCAATATTGCCCATTGATTTGATTAGAAAATAGTTAACAACAAAGGCAACTAAGCTTCCTAACGTAATCAATAACTGATTGACCGATACAAATTGCCCTCGCTGTTTGGCTGGTGCGATTTCACCAATATACATGGCAGATACGGTGATTGAGGCAAAGGCGACTCCGCCAATAAAACGCCCTACAACCAGCATTTCGTAACTATTAGCAAATGCTGAGATCACGGTAGACAATGAATAGGTCAAGGCAATAGCCAGTAACACTTTCTTACGGCCAAAGTGCTGACATAAACTCCCCGTAAAAAATAGCGCTAAAATCACCCCTACAATAGCGCAACCGACCACGTTGCCGGTTTGCATACTAGTTAATTCAAATTGGGAGCTAACAAAGCGCAGCGCACCAGAAATGTTGGCGGCATCTAAGCCAAATACAAAGCCACCAAAAGCGGCAATTAATGAAAACTTTATCGCTTGAATGTTTTTGCTTTTCGAAGCTTGGCTCGAAACAAGTTTAGACTCTTTCGAAGTGCTCTCTGACAATGTGTTCTCTAACAAAATAGTTTCCCCAAACCTCGAAAGTCGAGTTTTAAAATTAACATTGGCTGACACCATGTTTTGTTTACATTCCATGGTTTAACCAACCGATGTTACTTACTGCGGCAGTAATTCACGCAACTCATTCGCAAACTAAGCAAAACTCCAGCACTGCAAAGATATCGACTACCACTGATTTTTTTATGTTAATAAATTTGATTTACGACGAAGCTACAGATGGTCGAAGCATTTCGCTACAGGTGCAAATCATTTTATTAACATGATTTAAACATATGATGTTTAAGTAAGCAATATGTTTATATGGAATTTAAACAGATTTATGATCGGCGAATAAATTGGAGGGATTTAATGAGAGAGGACCTAACTTCATTTCAAAAAACGTGACAAGAAATTAGATAAACAACTGATTAAATTATTATTTATCTTTGAGGGATTTAGTATAGGCTTTAAAGTGGATAAGTTTAAGGTATAGATAATTCAGAACGAATCTGTCGTAGATAATACAATTTGATCTGAGCCTACTTTTTTGAGTATCAAATCAGAGTATCAAATCAGAGTATCAAAGTAGACATATTGTATTACAGTGCATGCCTGATATCTGAAAAATAGCAGCTATGTTCCTATGCCAGAGTTAGGCAATATTACGATTAAAAAAGCTTCATCTCTCATCAGAGTTGCCCCATGGCGAAAGAAAGTGGCTCCTACAAAGGTAAGGGGCCACCTAAGTCTAACGAGCACAACTACGACTCGTCGTTGAATTATTTTTGCCATACTCTGACGTATTCAATTTCAAAATCGACAATTCCGTCATCTTTTTTATCTTCAGGACTATTAAGCTCTAAATCGGCTTTACTATCAGGGACACCGTGCCAAGGAAAGGTTTCTTGGTCTAACCAAATACTGATGGGTTTAGTCGCTACGTATCCGTCGTAATCTTCGCTCACCTCACGGTTTTCATAGGCCCATTTTCGAACGTCATCGGCGCTTACATCTGAAAATAATACCCCATCGACATAGTATTTAAAGCCATTTTCATTCCATTCAATACCGTAGATGTGGAAATCATCAGCGACTCTAAATCCTAGGTCTTTATGCTCTGTGTAAGTTGGCTTACCCGGTTTACTGGTATTTTTACTCCAGTCTCGAATTGACCACCAAAGCTCTTTATCCAGTTCTAATTTTTCTGGATCGCGATGATCGCCAAACTGTTCAAAGAAATCGATTTCTAGTTGATGTCCCATCGCCCAAAAAGCACTGGTAATTTCAGCATCTGCTGCCTTACTCTTAATCTCAATGTAGCCATATTTGAACTCTTTGCGGGAAATGATACAGGCTGTAGTGAGATTTTCATGGGGCAGCGCATCCCCGAAAACAGGAACTCTAATCTCATCGGTGAACGGGAAATCTGGCTCCCAACGGGTTTCTAGTATTAGCTTTCCATTTTCTAAACGATAGTTTTTACCAGAGAACTGCGACGGTGCTCGGCCTTTCCAGACTTTTTTATTGGGCTTGTCTGGATGCTTATAAACGGGCTTGCCGTTTTCAAATTTACCAACGATATACCATCTGTCTTCATCTAATGTATCGGTCTCAAATTCATCACTGACCTCGGGATTAAGTATCCAGTCACCATGATTTTTTGGATCTGAATAAGGCAATACAGCCATTGTGTTATATGCTGCTGATTCATTAGCCTCTATCGCTTGAACCTGGTCTTTTTCGACCTCAACACTACAACTCATAGTGGCGACAGTGAGTAAAATGAGCAATGAAGAGTTTGTATACCTAATGTTAAAGAGCATGTGAGTTTAGCCTTGTGTTGTGCGTTATATACAGTGCCTTGTTTGTGGATAATAAAATGAATAGTATGACAAAAGCAATTCACCTTATATGTTTATAAACATACTATGTTTAAGGGTGGGTTGATACCGTTAAATTTTGGAATCTAGTAAAAGAATTGCTCTCGTTAAAGAGCGCTTCTAGTTAAAAATTGGGATCATGGGCTTTTCTTCTATTCTCGATATTTTTTAACAAACAAATTGATGACCACAGAAATTAACTGTGCTCCATAATTAGTTTTTCGAAAAACAACGTAAACAATACCAATCAGGTTCAAATCTGAATGGTCCCTCATTGGAAATATTTTCGTTTTTCGAAAATCTCGCTGGGACTGCTGGAACTATGGTTTATAAATAAACCAAGAGGGCTGAACCGCTGCCCTTTTGGTCTGTTCTTTACAATTAAAAGCCGAAGCACCACGGCTTTGATTTGTTTAAAGTGGCAAATTACTTGGTGACGAAAATGAGCCTGTATCTATCTAACAACTCACTTTAGACCGATAAAAACGACAACACGAAGAACTGACCACTAGAACTAGCAGCCAGCGTTGTTCGATATCTTTGTTAAATAGCACTATTGTAAATTACATTTTCACTGCAGGTTCAAAAACGCCATTCACTTTTTCCATCACTAATAGCGTTGCACCATGAATGACTTGGGTTATGGCTTCATCTTCAAGACCACAGGCAGCGGTTGTGGTAAACAATAGCTGTGCTTCATCACCACCAAATGCTGGGCATGTTGCTCTGGGGGTACCAACCAATATACGCTTAAGCTCAACCCCATCAGGCGAAATACACATGACTGCCCCGCCATCCCAAAGTGATACCCAAAGATTTCCGTCAGCATCGACAATGCCGCCATCAGGTGACACCGCCGTATTTGAAAAGTCGTAAAACAGTGTGGCGTTAACGGCATCTTGTATAGGCCAGCCAGTGTTTGCATCAAGCGCTATCACATAGATTTGCTGTTTCGCTGAGTCAGTGAAATAACAACGCTGGCGAGAAAGATCAAAACACACTCCGTTGGGAATGGACAAATCAGGGATAACCTTTCGTAACTCGCCGTGGTAATAACGATAAAACGCACCCTCATCGGCTTTGGCATCAGTATTCATGGTGCCTATCCAAAAACCGCCCCATGGATCAGCGCGGCCATCATTACTGCGATTGCTTTGTAATTCATGCTCAACATGAACCACTAAAGATTTTTGCTTTGACTCGAGGTTAAATTGATACAAGCCTGTTGCTGTGGCTATTAATAAATGAAGCTCGTCAATCCATCCAATTGCGGTGACCATTTCATCAAAAGTATATTCAATTGATTCATTGTCATTTTTACCCATTAATAGATTATTAGGGAAATCGACCCAATATAAGGTACTGCGCAGCGGATGCCATAATGGGCTTTCACCCACAAAATTCACTCTGTTATCGTATTGCTGCACGGCTAATGTTTCTTTAGTCATAGTGTTTCTTCAGTCATAGTCGTAGTCATAGGATTAATTACCAGTTAGTGTGTGAACCGTCACGCTTACTTAAATGCGGCGCTTCAACCTCTATTGGGGTCGACTTTCTAAATTCAGCTTCATTCACTTCAACACCTAAACCCGGTACATCAGGCACGATAAATTTATTGCCTTCTAACTTATGCTGTTGCGGAAACAGTTTGTCATCATGGGCGCCAAACGGACTAAACGGCCCTTGATGTGTTTCCATTAAGCTAAAGTTTGGTAACGCTACGGCAAAATGGTTTGTAGCGGCGGTGCATACTGGCCCCAATGGGTTGTGGGGCATGACATCGATATAATGCGCTTCTGCCCAACCTGATACTTTCACCGCTTCAGTTAAGCCGCCAATATTGCACACATCGATACGTAAATATTGTGTCAGCCCCTGTTCAATATAAGGTTTAGCTGCCCACTTTGAGCTGAACTCTTCTCCAATAGCGAACGGGATATTTGTCATCGTTCTTAAGGTTTTATAAGCCTCTGGCGACTCATTACGAATAGGCTCTTCGATAAAGTCCAGCGTATCAGGCGCTAGGCGCTGACAAAATGATGCGGTTTCAGCGACACTTAATCTATGGTGATAATCGATACCTAGGGTGATGTCAGGCCCTAAAATTTTACGTAATTCATTTAAACAGCGCGCGGTGCGAGTAATCGATTCTTGTGGCTCAAAAGTGGTTAAGTCATCAAATCGGCTTGGAATAACCCGAATGGTTGTCCAACCTAAAGCGATTAAGGCTTTTGACTCTTTAACTAAATCATCTAACTTGTCAGGATCCGCCTCTGTATAGCAACAAGCAAAACAAGGAATATTGTCACGTTGTCGACCGCCAAGCAGTTGATAAACAGGGACGTTTAATTTTTTTCCGAGAATATCGTATAAAGCGATATCGATGGCTGAAATAGCCGCGGTAATCACGCGGCCACCTTCAAAGTAATGGCTACGGTATAATTCTTGCCAAATACGGCCAATTTGTTTGGCGTCTTTACCTTTTAAAAATTGACTAAAATGTTTAATCGCCCCCATAACGGCATATTCACGATTTGAAAGGCCTGATTCACCCCAACCGATAATGCCACATTCAGTGACTACTTTAACGAGTAACTGATTGCGCGAGCCAACTCTACCTAGTATTGCTTCAACAGATTCTATCTTCATGATGTTGTTCTCTTATTATTGTTATTTTATTGACTCGCGGGTAGACGATATTTATCCATTCTATCCATATCATACTTTTCAAATTTACGTTTCAGCAACCATCTTGGACGTTCTAATGTCAGTTCCCAAGCAAACAAATCTTTATACATGGATATAACCCGCTGTGGCTGGTCGTTTGCAAGGTTTGTTTGCTCACCAATATCATTGGCTAAATTATAAAGTTCAGTGGGTCTATCTGGGTAACGGATCATTTTCCAATCGCCCTCACGGATAACCGCTCTGGTTTCTTTTTTCCAAAACATCTGCTTATGAGGACGCGCTTTATTGTTACCCATAATATAAGGCAGTAAATCAACTCCATCAGTGTCAGTCACGGTTTCAATGCCACCAGCTGCACTGACAAAAGTAGGCAGTAAATCTAAGGTCGATACAGGAAAATCAAATTGTTGATTGGGTTTTATTTTTGCAGGCCAACTCATGATGAACGGAACACGGATACCGCCTTCTAAAAAGTTAGATTTTGTGCCGGCTAATGGCGCATTACTCGATGCATTTTTATCTGTTGGGCCGCCATTATCATTAGTAAATACAATAATAGTATTGTCTGCTAACCCCAATGATTTGAGTTTGTCGGTCACATACCCTGTAGCTCTATCCATGGCTAACGTCATTGCAGCCAGTTCTTGTTGCTTGCCTTTAAGTTCAGGAAACTGTTTAAGATCGTCTGGTTCAGATTCTAATGGTGTATGCACAGCGTTAAAGGCTAGGTAGATAAAGAAAGGGTCTTGCTGGTTTCTATCAATGAAGTCTGCGGCCGCCTTACCTAATACGTCAGTTAGGTATTCTTCGCGCTCTTCAAAATGCCCTAAGCCTCGCTCAAGTTGTTTGTCATACATAATGTCATCAGGATTGTTAATGTTCGTAATATTTTCAGGGTACTTAAAGTAACTGCGATCACCACCTCTAAAGCCTAAAAACTCGTCAAAACCGCGGTTTAATGGATGAAAACGCTCTGCACTGCCTAAATGCCACTTACCAAAAATAGCAGTTTTATACCCTTGGTCTTTTAAATAATCAGCCATGGTTGTTTGATCAACTGGTAGACCCATTTCTGCGCCATCTAATGCTGAGTTGTCACTCATATAACCAGGTACATTAATTTCTTCATAACCAAAACGTTGTTGATACTTCCCTGTCATTAACCCCGCTCTCGAAGGGCCACAGGTTGAATCACTGACATAGCCTTGACTAAAAACAATGCCTTGCGCTGCAATACTGTCTAAATGTGGGGTCTTCATTATTTTGCTGCCTTGAAAACCAAAGTCTGCAAAACCTGCATCATCTGCAAATATTAATATGATATTTGGCTGTTGTTTTTTATCTTCAGCGCTAACTGTTTCGGCTAACGCATTGGATGGTGCAAATGCTGTTAACGACAATACGCTAGTAAGGGTAACTAGCCCTGCTAACAATTTAGTTTTCATGATCCATGCTCCTAGATTAAACCTTGCTAACCAATGTTGAGTGATCTGATTAAAATATCAGCGGCTCATTTCATTGAATTCACAATCCTCTATCACTCAGTTTATGGGTATAGAAAGAACAAGCTTGTTGTACCGATTGCCTTAACTCGTTAAATGAACGAGCAATTAACGAAGGTAATAGTGGTCAAATAACGCGTTCATTTATACAAGATAATTGAAATCATAACCAAAACATGATAACTATTCAAACATATGATGTTTATTTATCTTATTTTACATAAATTAACATTACAGATTAATAAACAAAACGATTACAGCACCTGACTATATTATCTAAAGCGCCTAAAACTGCAACAAAAGTAGTATCTTACAATCTTAAGCGCACTCATATGGTGCTTATAACAGTCAAAATTCGTCATTATTGGGTCACAAGTAATGCCATTGATTTGACTTTTGAATAGATATTTTTATTTACAAATCCGCTACAAAACATGACAATTCGCGTAATAAATAAATAAAAATCAAGATGATAGCACCGTTATAACAACAAATATTTAACATGTTGCACATTTAAACATCATATGTTTAAATACTTCATATGAACTGTATTGGGTGTTTAATATACAAATACTAACAAATACCTTTAATACATAGTGAACATTAAGTCGTGGTTTACCAAGTTCTGGTTTGTATGGGGGGGGAGAAATTCCCGCAATGAGACATAAATAATAAATACACGGAGTAATAAAATGCCTAAATATAGTAAATTGCACAAAGCAATATTGCTGGCTGGTTGTTCTTTTGCAGCCTTCTCAAGCAACCTATATGCTGCGGAAGTTGTAGATGCGCCTAATGAAGAAGCGGTTTCAACTAAAGACATTGAAGTCATCATGGTAAGCGCGCAAAAACGTGAGCAGGCACTAAAAGATGTTCCCGTCTCTATTGAAGTTTTGGATGGTGATTTAGTCGAAAAAATGGGTGTCCAAGACGGTTTCGACCTCGTTAAATACCTACCGGGCTTTGGTATCGATGACAGTACTGAAATTAGAACAACAACATTAAAAACCCGTGGTATTGGTACTTTTACTAACTCTATCGGTTTGCAATCTTCAAACCTTGTGGTTATTGATGGTGAAGTATTACCCCGTCAATCTATGCTAAACCTTGCGGTTGCCGATGTTGAACGTGTTGAAGCGTTACGTGGTCCTCAAGGCACCTTATTTGGTCAAAACACCTCAACCGGCATGCTGCATTATGTGACCAAAAAGCCTAATTTAAATGGTGTTAGCGGTAAAGTTAGAACCGAACTCACCCAAGATAATGGTATAAATGTTAGTGGCGTAGTGAATGTGCCCTTCTCTGACAATTGGGCGTTTCGAATGAACGCACAGTGGAGCGAAGTTGACGGTTGGATTGACAATACAATGCCAGGTCATGAAGATTATAAAATAGGTGAAAAAGATCAATCAGGTTTACGTGGTCAACTTCTTTATGATGATGGCGAGCAATTTAATATCTTGTTCCGTGCTGAATATGCAGAAACTGACAGTAACTGTTGTTCAATGACACAGATTGGTCCGGTTAATCCAGATTACGGCCCTAAACCTATCATCAACATTAAAGATGATGGCATCATTGAAGGCACAACTTATAACCGTATCAATTCTTCAAAATCTTTTGATGATACAGGTAAACCTGTTACTGCTCGTAACCCCGAAGCAAACTATGGTTCAACTGAAAACCTCGGTTTTTCTATTGCTGCTGACTATTACCTTAATGATGACTTAACCCTTTCATATAATGGTAGCTACCGTGACTTCGACTTATATAACAGTTCAGGTTTTTTCACTTTAAACTTCCCACTAGAGCGCTCAGCATTTGGCGGTAATGAATCTGTTATCGTGAACCAACAAGAAATTCGTTTAAGCTCATTCGATAATGAAAAATTTGATTGGATTGTAGGTTTGTTTTATCACAACACTGAAGGTCAACGTTCAGAAAACCGAGATGGTTGTATCGCTGGTAACTTCGGCTTTATCAATGGCGGCGAGTTATCTGGTTGTTACGATCGCCAGTCTACAAGAAACTTCTTAAGCATGTATGAAGGACAACAGTTTGACGAAAGTATGATGGCCGACCTAAATCCAGGCCGTTTGCTTTCTGGTGGTAACTTCACCACTAACTTCGAAAACTTTGCCATTTTCGGTCAATTTGAATACCAAATAACAGATCAACTAGATGCCACTTTCGGATTCCGTGCTTTGCATGAAGAAGGTGAAGCAACGTTCGAGCGTACTGATTTGTTTGCACCATCAGATGGGATTGGTATGGATACATATGCTGATGTGTTAGCAATGTCTCAAACAGATCCTTCATTGATTAAACGTCAAACTGAAAAAACCAAGTTCTCAGATTCTGATGATGCATTTATTTACAAGGCTGTTGTGGGTTACGACTTTACCAATTCAATTCGTGCTTATGTCAATTACTCAACGGGTTATAAAGGTTCTTCGTATTTTGTTACTACAAATACTAACCCATTAGATGCTGATCAATTCCCAACAAAACCTGAGCAATCAAGTAACTTTGAAGTTGGTTTACGTACTGGCTTTTTTGATAATGACGTACTATTCAACATCACTTACTTTGATATGACAGTTGAAGATTATCAAGTACGCGCAACACGTGTGATTGATGAAGAAGAGAATATCGTTTTCGCAGGCTACGTGAATGCAAAAGAAGCACGCTCAACGGGTTTCGAAGCTGATGCGATAGTTGATATCACAGAAGATTTACGTTGGACCGCAAGTTACGCCATTTTTGATGCGCGTTACGAAGATTTCTCAGATACACCGATTAACTGTCCTGCAGGTGATGGTGGCGAATTAGCAGATCGTTGTAACACTGATCCTGTAACCGGTCGTCAAACATTTGATCAAACAGGCCTTTCTTTCCCGAATAATGCTGAGCAGCAAGTATTTAGTACATTGAAATACTCAACTGAATTCGGTAACACGGGCTGGAATGGTAACGTACAAGCAGCTTGGCGTTATAACGGTGCGCATACACAAACTATTAATGAGCTAGCGCTTGATCAAAATGCTAATCCTTCTTCAAGTATTTGGGATTTATACTTTAACTTTGGGCAAGACAATTTACGTTTCAGCCTATATGTGAAGAACTTATTCGACAAGCCATATACCACACGTCAAAACACCAACCAAGAAGGTTATGGACAAGCCTTCTACCCTCGTGATTGGAACCGTTTCTTTGGCGGCAGCGTGCAATACTCATTTTAATTTATGACAATGTTAATCGTCAGCTGTTGTAGCCGATTAACATTGAATACTGGGTTTATTCTGCCCCAACAGCATTAAACTCGGTTTCACTAATTAAAAAACTCCATTTCATTGACGAAATCTACAACTTGTCAATTCACTTTAGCGTCAGAGACGACTTGCTCATTACATCTCCCCTTTATGTGTAATGAGTAAGTTTCTATGAGACTCCCCTTTGAATAAGTTTCTATGAATGAGTCACTGGCATTTTTTTTGCTTTTAGCTACTGAGTTTAGCGACAGATTTAACTACTGAATTTAAGCCATGTCGTTTCAGAGTAATCTTCACCTTTGTAACGTCTGCGGTTCCTTGAATTTTTTATAACATAATGAAGAAAACGTTCAATTTTAATCAATGCCCATTTTGAACATGGCTAAGCCTATCTAATGGATTAGATCACGGTAAACCATCTATAAATTATCATTAATTACACAAGGAAAACCTATGAAAGCTACCAGTATATTCACGATACTTGTGTCTCTAGCGATGTTTTTATCCAAAAATACTCACGCCCTATTATCAACCAAGAAAACCAAACCTATTCTTTTGACGTAACGATTAGAAACCGTACCCGTGATGCCATTAATGGCAATTTCCGCCTATTGATTGATAACGCCACTGTGCCAGTGATTAATTTTGATGGCGAAACTGATAATAACGTCCCTTACTACGAAGTGACTGAACAAACGTTAGCCCCAAAGTCAAAAGTTAAGCTACCTATTAGCTTTCCATTTCAGCGCGGTTTTCCACGTTACACGCCTACACTTGAGTATGCACCAATGGGCTCGATTGCTGGAGGCTTAGGTGAAAGTGTTATCGTTGATGAGGTTAATTACTTCACTAACGAAGTCATCGACGATGAACCTGAAATGGTATACCCAGGTGGTACCACGGCTGAAATGGTTGCTCGTCTTCAACAAGCGATTAATCGCGCAACTGAAGAAGAAATGGGGGGGGTTGTGCGTATGGCGCCAGGTGAATATGTGTTAACTCAAATCAATCTTAAATCAAATGTACGCCTTGAGATTGACCCTGAGGTCACCATTAAAATGGTTGATAGAGCCTTGTTTTCTGCTGGACGTGATGCCAATAACCTGCCGCCGAAGTTATATAATATTGAAATTACTTCTACTCACCCGACTAAGAAATTTACCATCGATGTTAATAACCCAGTTATTTTCAGAAACTCGATTCCTTTTCGCGTAGGATTTGTCGAAAACTTTGCTATTTCTAACTTCCATGTTGAAGACTACTATTCAATATTCCCATCGGTGTTTATCGTTGCAGACAGCGACACGCGTAAAGTTGAGAATAATGAAACTTATAATCGTATTGCGGTTAAAGGCGTGGTTCAAAATGCCACTAATACCAAGGTCGCTACGGGTTATGCGCTGGTGCAACTGTTTAGTGGCCGCCAAGTATTACTGCGAGATTTAACCGCACAAGGCGGACTGACTATTCGTTTAGAGCCAGGTAGTGGCAAGCCAAATGATTACTTAAACCGTGCGGGTCAAAATGTCGGTTCAATTACCGATATTCGTATGATCAACATTCATAACTATGAAGGCATGGCGGCTGTTTTCTTAAAGCCACATGAAAAAATCATCGACAATATCTGGGGCACTAATATCACAGCAACAGATAGCGCCTTCGCAGTAATGGCCAATGCCAGTGATTCAGACACTTTTACTCGTGGCCACTTTAGTAACACTCGCTTTGATGGTGTCATCCGTTTAGATAGAACAAACGATGAAGCAATGGCTGATATTGGCCCGTCATCAATGTACTTTGTCACTGATTCTGAACGCGTCGGTAAAAGAAATTACGGCAGTTTTCCAGATGATCCTTCAGGGCGTCGCAAGCATACTAAACCTATGGTACCAGTATTAATCGCTTCAGCAATGAACAGCGAAGAAGTGGGTCCTTTTGAAAAAGGTCGCTACAGCTATGATGTTTCAGCAGCTGATATTCAGCCTTCTGCTGAGTTACCGTTAGAACGTCCAGAGCTAGTACTTTACCGTGAAGATGCGGTACTCGTTAACGGCCGATCAGCGCATAAATGGATTAACGAATAAACCATGATTAGCTTTATGCGGCATTAGCCTTAATATCAATGCCGTTCAGCCACGCTGAACGGCATTTTTATGAGATAATACTAACTTATAGATGAACATGATCATTATTTTATACGCTATTTTTTATGTCGCTTTGTATTATCGATTCAGGTATTTATAATCAAAGAAAATGTCGCTTTCCTATTGAATTCCCTAAAGGCACAAACATGGCTGAACTAACCCTTGATAAAACGGATATGCAAATATTGCAACGACTGCAATCAACAGGGAAATTATCAAATCAAGATTTAGCCGCACAAGTCGGTTTATCTCCATCACCTTGTTCAAGACGTGTAAAAGCGTTAGAAGATGCAGGCTTTATTAATGGTTACGCTACAGTACTTAATGCAGTAAAATTCAACTTAAACTTAACGGTTTACATTCAAGTGCGCCTAGAAAAACACAGTTCAGATATATTGGATGCTTTTGAAGCTGAAATCGCCTTATATGATGAAGTACAAGAATGTAGTCTTATCACTGGCAGTGAAGCCGATTATCATTTAAAAGTCATCGTTGAGGATATGCAACAATATAAAGTATTTCTATTAGAAAAATTAACTACCAACACACATATCGCCGGTGTTCACTCCAGTTTTGTCCTCAAAAATGTCAAAAGCAGCACTGCAATTCCACTTCCACTTCCAAATAATGATAATTAACCGACCCAAATTAATAACAAAAACGACACAAATAAAACATTAAAAGGGTAATTTTAGCAACGTCTTAGGTGCTAAATCACTTTTCGTTAACTGAAGCTGTAAAAAATTAAATTGCGTACTCACCTCCTTACCACTACGCTAAAACACAAAAGTCACACAAAACACAGCATGAGAAGATAAATCATCTCTTCTGATGAATACATAGCAATAAAATCGCTTTTATGATTAATTTAAAGCAAAAAGTATTCGTTGCCATTAATTTATAAAGTACTAGTATGCGCGCTCTTCAATAATGTCTATAGAGTTATATCATGAGCGTAAAATCATCAGGCCAATTCAGTTCTCGTATTGGTTTTATTATGGCCGCAGCAGGTTCTGCTGTTGGTGTTGGTAACATCTGGGGATTCCCTACACAAGCTGCAACCCATGGCGGCGGTGCATTTTTACTTGTCTATGCCGTGTTAATTTTACTGCTGGGCTTTCCTATGTTAATGGCTGAATTAATGGTTGGTCGTCACGGACAGACTAATCCAGCTGATGCAATGGCTAAACTTGCTAATAAGCCCTTAGCCAAAAAGATAGCTAAAAGTATCGGACTTGTTTCAATTATCACTGCCACGCTTATTTGTACTTTCTACAGCATTCTATCAGGCTGGTTTGTCAGTTTTGCCCTAGCGCCAGTGGCACAGATGGCGAACCAAGCTGAGGTGGCGGCTTGGTTAATGGACTTTTCTATCAGTAGAAATTTAGTCTTTACCCTATTGTTTATCACACTGGTGATATGGGTGATCCGCCAAGGGGTACAGCAAGGAATTGAGCGTTGGTCAAAACGATTGATGCCACTGTTACTAGTCATGTTAGTCGCTGGCGCTATCTATATTTTAACCCAGCCAGGGGCAATGCAAGGTTTGTCAGTATTATTTGTGCCTGATTTTTCGAGGGTATTAGATACAGAGGTGTTAATGGGCGCATTAGGGCAAACCTTTTTCTCACTGTCTGTGGGTACTGGCGCCATGATGGTATACGGTGCATACCTTAATAAACGAGAAAACATAGCTAAACTAACCGCATACGTTACCTTAATGGACACCAGCGTCGCATTGCTAGCCGCGTTAATGATTATTCCAGCCATGTATGTGGCCCAGCACAATGGCGTACAAATTTTCGCTGACGATGGCAGTTTACTAAATTCTGACACCTTAGTGTTTAGTGTATTACCAGCGCTTTTTGATTCTTTAGGTGGGATCAGCCAATATCTATTAGCAATCGTGTTTTTTTCATTAATGACCATTGCCGGTTTGACCTCGGCAATGTCAATTGTAGAAGTACCCACCAGCTATTTAGTTGAAAAAACGTCCTTAACACGTAACAGTGCCAGTTTAGTCGTCGGCGCGTTTATCGCCACTGTTGCTTGCGTGATTGTGTTTAACTTTAATGAGTTATTTGGTTTGATCATCACCATAACGACTGAACGAGCACAGCCATTAATTGCCTTGGGTATTGCGATATATTTAGGCTGGGTTTGGCATAGGAATTCGTTACTTGCAGCAATTTCACAGCAACAAGGCGTTGATAAAGATAGCTACTTTTGGCGTATGTGGCCTGTTTATGTGAAGTTTGTTTGCCCAGTATTAATCTGCTTGATAATCATGCAGTTATTCTTAGGCTAATAACTTTCTAGACAAGCTGCTAACTAAGATATACAAAAGGCTATAAGATTATAATTTTTATAGCCTTCTTATTTTATACAAATGAATTTGTCGTACATCCCAAATTTCCCTTGCTGAACTCAGTTAATGAAAAAAGCGCCAATGGTTAAAATATCCACTAACACAGCAAAAAAACCACTACAAAGACAAGATATACCTCTATATCAGCCTTCAATAACGCCAATCACAAACGCTGTATAAATAAACAGTATCATGTTAAGTTAGTGCGCTATTATCACTATAATTATCATAATGATTTTCACTCTAATCAATTAAGTGATAGTAAATTAAGTGATAGTAAATTAAGTGATAGTCAATTAAGTGATAGCCGATTAAGTTTATCTGTCAGCGCCTTCAAAAGGCTGATTTGACCAAATAAAAATGACAAAAGAGAACATATCATGAATGTAATGGGAATCATGCTTAAAGCAAATGAATTGCGGATAGTGACGTTAACGGGCACAAGAACAGCACATGAACTCATTAATCCAAAGTTCAATAAACTGGCTGTAGACAAGCACCCTCAGCAAGCGGAAGTGAAAATTCTGATAGAGCAAATTTCACAATATTGTGATGCCAATAATATTGAAAAAGTAGTTATTAATAGACGATCTACAACAGGACAAGGTGCTGGCGGCGCGGGTACTTTTTTATTGGAAGGTGCTTTATTGGCGACATTGAAGCCAGCTATCGTTTTTATTCATCCAGCCACAATAAGAGCAACCGATAAACGAGAAGCAGACCACAAGTCAGCTAAACCTAAAACCGTAGATTTAGGCAAAGCTTATGATCTTGCTTATGAAAGTTTAGCCCTTAATTAAGCTATGTAAAAAGCGCTCTGAACGTGGAATGTAGTAATTATCATAGTCAAATGACATTACTACACTGGATGTTTTGGCTATGATTTCATCTCTAGGTACAAAACCAATCACTCGAGAATCAGAACTATGATCACGGTTATCGCCTAGTGCTAGGTAATGACCTTCTGGTACGGTAACCTCAGAAAAATTTGAAAGCCTAGAGCCACTATTACTGGTACGAACGAAATGGTTAACCGTGCTAGTTTCAGAGAATAACTGCTCAATTTTGTCCTCGGATGAATCAGTTGCACTTATTGGTTGATAGGCTAATGTCTTTCCATTAATGCTGAGCACATTATCCGTCAATACAATGACATCCCCTGGTATGCCAATGACACGTTTAATCAGTCTATTATCAGCAGCAGTAGATTCGAAAATAATAATATCGCCGCGCTGAGGATCTGCAATCTTATAAAGCGAAATGTGCGTAAAAGGTACTCGTAAATCATAAGCCATTTTATCGGCATACAATCTATCACCTTCAATGATAGTCGGTTTCATTGAGCCCGACGGCACGGTATACCAGTCTGCAACAGCGCTTCGAAAAACACACATTAACATGATAAATAACAATAACGACTTATTGGCTTTAATCGCTTTCACTACAGCATTGTTCATATAAATTCCTTTTTATGTAATAACAAATCATTAACTTAGATTAGCAAATACCAATCAATAACAACATCAAGCTTAACGATTTTTAATCTAATATGTGCTGTGAAACCAAAGAATAAAATCTTAAATAGTGAAAAGTGAAAGGCGTAACATGAATGGGGATTAGCTTTGTTTGCTGCTGACAAAAAATTAAGGGAGAGATAGCTAATCTCTCACTTCCCTATTAAATCAGGACTTAATCTGCCCTTTTACTGATCCATTTAGCGAAAGGTTGAGCAGTCATCCCGTGTAAAATAAGACTAATAAACACAGTGCAAATCACCGTCATGGCCATAAAATTACCGCCGGGTAAATCCTTGTCCAGCATGATAATAACAAACACTATCGATGCAAGGCCCCGAGGTCCAAACCAGCCTAGAAAAATTTTCGAAGGGATATTGCCACCAGCACGGCACAATGACAAAAATATCGGTAACATACGAACAATGGTCAAGCTGAGTAAGGCATAAATCAGCATAGTCCAAGTAAACTCGTGAAAGGCATTTCCAATGACAAATGCACCAAATAATAACCATGTCAGAAGCGCCATAATTTCACCCATACCCTCGGTAGGCAGCAATAATTTATGCTTAGTCTCTTTACATAAATGGCCAAACAACAGCCCACCAGTAAATGCCGCAATATAACCACTACCGCCTAACTCTTGTGAAATAGCAAAACAAGAAAGCGCTAAACTGAGTACAATATTCTGGCTCCAAACATCGGTTATCCAGCCTTTTTTGTGGCACAATTTTATTAAGCTAGCACCCATAAAAGAGGTGGTTAAGCCCACCACAAGCCCGATGCCTAATTCTTCGACTAAGAAATGAATTGCCAATTCTGACACATCACCTTCTGCCACTGTGCCAGCCGCTAACGCTAAAAACACGAACAAAATAGGCACGCATATACCATCATTTAAGCCACTTTCTATGTTCAAACCTTCACGTAACCTTGCAGGTACAATGGGGCTTGAAACCACTGCTTTACCTAAAGCTGCGTCCGTGGCGGCGAGCATGGTGGCTAACGCAGCAATCTCAAAGATACCAAGATTAGGAAACAGCACAAAACCAACAACAACCCCAAGAAAAATCGCACCAGGTAAGCCGTACATTAGCATTCGAGTGGGTATACTAATGTGCTTTCTAAGCACAGATAAATTCGAGTTTGATGCATCGCAAAACAAGACTATCGCTAAGGTTATGTCAGCAAAAACACGTAAACCGATACCGTCAAGATCAGTACCTAGCCAATTAAGCACCAAAGGACCCAGCACAAAACCCACCAGTACAAACACCATAGGGCCAGAAATCATCGAGCGTTCAAATCGCCCTTCGACCAAGCTGTAACATAAAGTAAAAACGGCCAAAATCGCCAACTCTATATACATTTAACAACCTCCGAAATGAGCATGAGTACAGTGAATATACGATAATAATTAAGTATGTTAATGGATTTACATGACGGAGTCTTCCTTAGGCAAACTCTATTTAGCTATTTTTTACAAATCAGCTTTATGTCTAGAATACTGGTGTCCAGAGAAAGTAAATAGTAGCCCAAAGCCTGTTAAGCTGCTTGGCGACTAAACCATTGTTGGAAATGAGGTCAGTACCCTTTTATTGAGACGAAAGGCAGACTAGGCGTCTTTATGACATGATTGCCTTAGTCCAAGCTAGCCATGAAATACATCGCCCAGGAAAGGCAATGCGAGCAAAAGGCCAATCATTATTAAGCCATAGTAAAATTGATTCATAAAGTGCTTGCTCTAACGCCAAACTATCATCGCGAACCCATAAATAGACTTCACAATCATATTCTGCTGATTGACTCGGATCGATATAAACACAACCAAGACATTTGCTTTTACTAGGATTTAAAACGGAGTAAGCAAATGCCTCTCTTGCTTCAAATTCTAGTTTGTGATTTTTAAGATCTTCAGTATTTTGTTGTAACGACATCGTCGCTTTTGGCCAATCAGAATCTAAGCCAAACGTGCCTTGCAGCCTTTTTTGGCTCGACATCACCGCCTCATAATCTATTCTAGCAAGTGCATCTTCGAGCATGGTTAAGTGAAAGTGTTCAGTGACCCATATTTTGGGTACCACAAAAGAATCATCGATGAAATTTGTCGGCATAGTAAGCGCTATCCGTAATTTATCCCTTAAACAAGTTAACCCAATGCAGCTATTAGGGATTGTTTAACGCTTTGCATAAGGTCGCTGCTCCACATAAGGGTATTTTTAGGTTTTTTCTACCACAAGATATGTGTGAATCTCTGGGTATTGGTCAAATTCTAAATGCCTGATAATACAACCAAGCTCAATAAATAATCTGACGAAACCATTGGTACCAAGTGATGAATAGTAAACTTCTAGCCCCATAAAATTATCCGTATGAAAGCCTTCTTTGTCTGTTCCACCAAATGAAAATATAAACACCCCACCAACATTTAAGCTTGCGACTATTTTGGTAAGAACGTTTCGTTGCTCTGTCAAAGGAACAAGCCAAATACTGTCCCATGCGGTGATAAAATCGTATTTTTCTGGCAAGTCGTATTCACAGATATTAGCTTGTATAAAGTGAATCTCAGGTTGCCGTTTGCGCGCAAGATAGAGCATTTCAGATGAAACGTCCAGCCCTGTAGGAACGAAACCTTCAGCCGTAAGTAACGCTATAAATCGCCCTGTGCAGCCACAGCCAATATCCAACGCTTTTCCGCGATTCTTAACAAAGCTTATTGCTTTCTTGTGTTGCACAATGCCATTACTCATATCGAATTTTTGACTATCCCAAATATGCGTAATTTGATTATAAGCTTTGCCAATATCTATCGGTTTCAAACAAAATCTCCCTTCTTTCGCAACCTAGCGAGGTAATATATCTACCTTTAATGGAAGTGGGTAGCCATATCGCTGCTGAGATTATGATAAAACTGGTTCAAATATGCATCATTAAGAATCATGACCCGCAAACATTCGCGCTTGCACTAGTGTACGCGTAATACACAGTCTCTTTGGCGTCAACATGATGAGGCGAGATGTAAAAGTACCTAGCATCACTGATACGCCAGCAAGTTCCAGAAACATTACGCTGCGTTTATGCGGCTTTTGGTCACACTAAAATCGTTATCGCTTTCAGTTTCACAGCCTGGATCACATGTTAATCATTTTTATATGCATTGATTTATGAGGCTGGCTAAGTCCTACTCACATATAAACATATGAGGTTTCAGTATGTAACACCTAGTGCAAAATAAATTGATACCATTATAAAAAAGCCGTAATCCAAATAAAGTCGAATTACGGCGCGATTAAAACTGTTAATCAATTTGGTTAAGTTGGGAAACCTTTCACTGTCACTTATATTGCTTAATTAATACTCGCCACTCATTACTGAATACTTATCAATCGTTATTTATTACTTGTCGTAAACCATTTGATTGATGGTATTAGGGTTAATGCCTTTAAATGTCGACGTTTCGCCATTAGTCCAACTGACCTCAACAGAATCAACTTGCTGACATTCGCCCAACCCAAAATGGATTTGTTGATTATAAGATTGCGTGTAAGGCGCACCAGATGCGCCGACTCGCCTAATTTGACTACTGCCACAAGCACTAAGTTTTACCAAAGCCCCTTGTGCAGTTGCTTTATCCTTTGGTGAGTTATTAACTGTTACTACAGTGAAGTTCGCATTCCCCGTATCGCGATTGACCGCTTGGTTTTTGTAAACATGCCATTGACCACGCTCATTTGCGTAAACAAGATCATTAAAACCATCTCTGTTGTAATCCACCACATCACTGCCAGAGCCTGCTGCGCCGAGCTCAAGTGATTTAATGCCATGGTGCGCTTGAACTGTAAATGTACCATCACCATTATTAAGCCAAAGTAGCTGTTCTGTTGCCTGAGACAAATCTCCTTGCTTAACCACAAACAAATCTTGATACCCTGAATTGTTAAAGTCTGCCACCGCGACACTTGAAGTATGCTCATTCATCACTAGATTAGCCTTAGCCATGACATTGACAAATTTTCCATGTCGATTCTCAAGTAACATGTCTTTAGGCGCAGGCAGTTGCTCTGTCGCGTCATATTGCTCAACACCTTTAACTACCCCAGTAGTTGGCGAGAAGGTATTCCCTGCGATCCGCCAGGTATCATTACCTATGTAACCAACATATAGCCCTTTTTTGGGTAGTTTGTCAGGCCAGCCTAATGCATTACTGCTAACCAACTTGATGTTTTGTCCACTATGACGCTCACCTTCAAATTGGTACTTATAAGCTCCCTCTCCTATAAACACATCTTGATTTGGATAAGGTGACTGGTAATTTTCTAATTCAAAAGTGTCACCAATGATTAAATCCTCAAAGCGGAACTTGCCACGTTTAGTATAAAAGGCAAAAGTATTACTGGCTTTATCAAAGAAGGTGTCACCCGCTTCAAATGGTCTTGCTCTAGTAAGATAGAGGTCAAAGTCACCATCATTATCATAATCAATTTCAGCTATACCAGTGACATGTTTTATATCTTGAGCAAACACACCATTAGTCACTTCTGTGTAAGTTAAATCACCATTTCCCTTTAAAGCGATTAGCCGGCCATGACCGTATATAAATAAGTCATCAATTTTGTCATTGTTAAAGTCAGTAACTAGTACTTTTTGCCCATCCTGATAGGTTTGCGGTAAATCTGTCGCATAACTGAGATTGCCTTTACCGTCATTTTGATAAATAAAGTTTTCAGTCGTACTTTTGGGCTTTGGCCCCTTAGCCCGCGAGGGAAAACCCATTAATATTAAATCTAATTCACCATTGTTATTTGCATCAAAAAACTTACTGGTTCTGCCACGTAAGTTTTGTAATGGCGGGTTAAATTCATTACCTTCAATGATCGTTCGGCCATCAAAATGATATAGCTTGGCATTACGTGCATTGGAGCCTGAACCGCCTCCACGAGAAATTAAAATATCAACTTTTCCGTCTTGATTAAAATCTGCAACACCAATGCCATGCATGTCACCCACAATCAAATCATGACCTTTCGAATATGTGCCTTCATTGTTCCAATAAAGCTTTACTGAATATCCATGATCGGTCAGCAAAAGGTCTGGATAACCATCCTGGTCAAAATCGGCTATCACCGGATTATCCCATTTACGGCGATTAACACTTTCCAGTTTGATATCTTGGTGCTGGTCTGAGAATAATATGCGTTGATTGGTCACTGTGTCTGCTGAACCAGAGTCTTCAGTTGTAGTTTCACAACCTAACAAACTGGCAATAGCTAAACTGACAGCGAGCGCCGTCGATAATTTTTTAAACTGTAACATGAGTGCTTCCTGCATGAAGGGCCATGGTATTAACTCAATTAGATTGATGAGTTAATACCGATGAGCTTTAAAAGTGCATAACTAATGATATAAACACAATCAATTAAGATGAGTGAGAGTCAAATCTACTTGCTGGTAGAAAAGGTTTGATCGAAACGCGGCATGCCTTTTAAACGCCAATCTGCGCCTTCATAGGCTTCATGGAACCAAAGCGGTTGTTTATTATCCCAACTCCACTTTTCCATCTCTCGTACCATGTCAATCAACATTGTTTTATGCTTTTTACTTAAATCATTGGTTTCATTTAAGTCCACTTCAACATTAAACAATTGCCAAGGCTTGTCACCCTGCTTTACCGCTTTCCATTGATTGCGGCGAACAGATGCATCGCTATAGCCTTTACGGTGACGTAAAACATAAAAGAGCTCATCTTTATGCGGATCTTCTCCGGCACTAAATGCAGACCAAATATCTTTACCGTCTAACCTTTTTTGACTCGGAATTGTTATGCCAGCTAACGCTGCAAATGTCGGATATAAATCTAACGCTAACACGGGGTGTTCGAAGCGCTGACCAGCAGCAACTTGTTTAGGCCAGTGAAACAACATTGGCGATCTAAATCCGCCTTCATACACGCTTCCTTTGCCTTCCTTTAACGGGTAATTACTAGCACCTTTGCTTAGCTTGCCTCCGTTATCACTTAAAAAAACAATCAAGGTGTTATCTAATTGATTAGTCTTTTCTAACGAGTCAACAACGCGCCCAATACCGCGATCTACCGCATAGACCATTCCTGCGTAGGTTTTACGTTTTTCATCGGTAATGTTAGGAAACATATCCATGTCAGATTGTTTCGCCTCTAAAGGAACATGAGGTGCGTTGTAGGCTAAATATAAAAAGAATGGTTTGTCATCGGTCGCTGCATCTTCAACGAAACGACTGGCTTCGCGAGAAAGCGCATCAGTGATGTATTCGTTTTCATCAACTTCTTTACCATTATGTTCCAAAGGCAAAATGTAATGATTGATATTGGTATTGCCCAGTTTTACTTGGTTAGCATATTGCGCTTTAAACTGTTCAGGGAAGTAATTATGCCCACCGCCAGTAAAACCATAAAAATCATCAAAGCCACGCGCATTGGGATGGAACTCAGGCGCTTCACCTAAGTGCCACTTACCGATTGCTCCAGTGTTGTAGCCGTTATTTTGCAGTAGCTTACTGATAAATTGCTCATTGGTTGGAACGCCAACAAATGAACCTTTGGTAGGTAAATTAAACTGAGAACCAATTTTATGTGGGTATCGCCCTGTCATTAACGCCGCTCGGCTGGGACCACAAAATGGATGCGCCACATAAGCTTGTGAGAATGAAGTCCCATTTGCAGCTAACTCGTCTAAGTTTGGTGTTGTAATATCAGTCGAGCCATTAAATCCAACGTCGTTATAGCCAAGATCGTCAGTCAAAATAAGCAGTATATTCGGCTGTTGCTGACTGGTATGCGAAGTTTCTGCAGCGATAGCTGGTACAGCTGTGACCGAGGTTGACACTAGCATGGCTAATGATGAGAAAACGCCCAAAACATTAACCTTGACCTTAGCTTCCCTTTTTAAATTCAAGTGCTGATAAGGGCTTAATGTTGAACTTGTAGTAAGTAATTTATTCATAACATCCATTTCTCTAATTACTGCAATTATCATTAATCATGCTTTATTAACTGAGCGAGTATTAATTTAGCGTGTATTAACTTATTACGCATTAAACGCTCAAAGCCTTTACCGTCACTAAAGTAAATTATCACTACTAGAACTAAGTTACTTAATTCATTTAATAAAATATGATAATTTATTTTGCTTAACGCGATACAAACGGCATTATAAATGCCGTTTTCCTGTACAATTTTATGTAGCAAATCTAGCTACTGAGATGTGAAAACTCTCACATTAAAACTCCTGCAAAATCTCATACACATGCTCAAAGTTTTATACCGGCTGCAACCATATACTTGCCGACTAAACATGTATCGAATTAGCCTTATGCATATACCCCTGATTCGAATAGCCCCTGATTCGAATAGCACCTGAGTCAAATAGCGCCTGAATCAAATAGCACTTTATTCAAATAGCCCCTGATTCAAAAAGAATGTGCTCTACCATGTCACGCTGCTGCGCAGTATTTAATTGATCGGTTCTTTGGTAATGCAATTCTTCTAATGCACTGAGTAATTGCGGATCGGTTAATTGTCTTTTTCCTATGACATCTAAAGCCATATCAATGACCGCATCTGAGGGATCTGATAGCGCATCCGTTAATAACATCACTTCATCGTCCCTTGAAACCACACCAATCACTTCAATGGCTGCAGCACGAACATTGTCATAAGGAGAATAATAAAATTGCTGATACGCTTGATTGAATTGCTGCTTTTTCTCTTCAGCCATGTAACTGACTTGGCTAGTCAGCTTTATGCTGTCAGTTAATATATTAGGATCTGTTATATTGACTAAATTCTGTCTTAATTGTTGTCGCTGTTCTGGCAATAACTTATGTGAATAATTTTGTTGGTATAGTTGATTCGCAATAACATCATTTGGATTTTCAATTAAAAACTCAAATATCCCCTCTTCTAAACCTTCATCCTCAACAGACGTTATCGACAACATGGCTGTTATCCCCATTTGTTTAATCGCTGAATCTTGCAGTGAATTAATATCACTCATCAACTGGTAAAATTCAGTATTAGAAGATAAATCCCATTGTTGATCATACAATGATGAAATCAGCTGGCATTGCTCAACTGTCATTGCCTCACTGGATACAGCATCTAGATTATCGATAATCATTGGCTGCGGTTTGTTATTTGTTACCCTAATCAAGTTTGAGTCATCAGTAAACTGAGCTGGGTTCTCTTGGTTTGGGTTTGAGTTTTGTAATTGGCCTTGGTTTTGGTCACGTTCTTGATATTCACTTGCATATCTAGATGAAGCGCTATTAGTTAAATCATTAAAGAAGAACCCAAACAGAAAACCAATAAACATCATGCATACTGAAAATAACAAGGCTGCTGCGATTTGTTTATTAGTTCTAATATTAAACACTAAATTTGTTTGATGATTTAACACTGCATTCCCCTTTTCATGACCCACTCAACAATATGACTATTAATGTTTATAGTGTTTGAGCGGCGAATCACTCACTGCTCAAACACTTTTATTAACGTAATGACCAAGCTAAGGCTTAATCTAAACTTATTTGTTAATCCACACTGTCGCGGCTTTGCCATTTAGTTTGACGGCATCTTCACGGTAAAAGACTTTCGTTGCACGTTCGTAATTGCCCGTTTTTGTAATATTGGCATTTGAAATATCAATACCAAAACGCCCTTTTACAGCTGTGCCAACATTATTTTTGTTAAGCGCAGAAGCCAACAATACTGGTGCAATTGGTTTGGTGTGCCAGCGACGACCAGAAGGATCGTTCGGGAAATCAGCAATCTTAGTTCTGCCCGCGCTTTCACTTGGTTCGACAAAATATTGTGACGACGCACCAATATCAGCTAACGGCGTGTTTTTAGTTTTAGTCAGAGATATGCGGCCAGTAAACTTAGTGCGCTCAAAATAACCACGGCTAAAGGTGCTAGAGTCACTTGAGTTGCTCATTATGGTAAATGCACTGTTTACACCACGGATATTGGTGCCGGTGATATCAGAACAAATCTTTTGATGCGGTTTTAGAAACAAAGCAGCCATACCTTCAGTGTTTTCAATATCAATCATTTTGATATCTGCAATATTACCGACGCGGGGACCTGCTTGGTTTAAGTAATCTGATGGTCTGCCACTACCAGGCTCTAAACGAATGGTTAACCCCCCTTCTGCATCTAAGTTCTTTAGACGCATCTGCTTACCGCTGAATAGTTGGATCAATGCGTAACCTGCTGCCACCTTTGTAGCAGAGATATTTTCGACAACACCCTTTTGAGGAATGCGACCATAAGTCGCATTGTTAGCCACTGTTCTAGCGTCACTATCAGCAACCATAAATAGTGATGGGAAAATAGAATAGTTATCCTTGATATCAAAATTTGATAACGCAAAGTTCTTCACATAACCCACACGTACCGGAATTGCATTTAAAAAAATGGCATTTTTATTGACGTCAATTTTAAAACGAGCATTACCGGTTGAGGTAATCTCCACATTTTGCATTAAAGGCGCACGAGGACCTTGACCATTACGGTTGAGGTTAAATAAAACTTTATCAGCCATTTTAATGGTTTTACCTGACTGAATTTCTAATCGAACATTGGCTTTTAAATCAACTTGCGCCAATTTCAAATCATTACCCATCACTTTTACCACGCCGCCATTTGGCTTATTAGTAGCGCGATCGATAGCGGCTTGAAGTGCTCGCGTTTGCACTGCTGCACTACCCGATAATGTGACGGTTTCAGTTGCTCCGGTCACTTTGTTAGTAAAATAACGGCCTTGATTACCAATACTTGCAGCTGCTGTTGGCGCGACATAAGTCATTGATGCCATTGAAAGCGTTAGCATACTTCCGAGTAAACATGTCTGGGCAGTTTTCCCGATGCTGGTGTTAAAACCGTTGTTCATAATTTCTCCTAATTCACATTATTTTTACTGCTTTGCCAACATTGGAGCCGCAAAACCCCGCTCTTGGCTATACAGCCAAAAGTGGTTTCCAATCTAAAACAGGGATTGTTGGCGCTTGTGTTATTGACACATTCAGTTGTTAACAAAAGCTTTAGTTAACATATGCTTTAGTTAACATGAGCTTTCATTAATACTGATGCTGTAATCACAGCGCCGATATGTCATCACAACAATTTTTGTTTAGTTCATGATTGTTGTGACAAGTTACTGTTACCTATTTTTACCATTACGCCTTGAGTAATATTCGCAAGGTAAATATAAGTCTACAAAAGGCCTTTCATATGTTGACGAAACTTAACGATAGAAGGATCTTCTAAGCGCACCAGTTCGTCATGCATATATTTAACCATCTGTTTTAGTTGTTTTTTGTACTTGGGGTCTTTGATTGAATTGGTCATTTCGTAAGGATCGTTGTTCAAGTCATATAACTCATCACGACTATCACCTGGGTTCCATACAAATTTCATTTCTGGGGTACGGATAGCTCTTATTCCAAACCAGCCACCGTTGTACCATTCGTAGGCATATAGCGCGATATCATCTTTACCTTTATCAGCCACATCACCTTGTTCCATCAGTGGTACCAATGAACGGCCATCCACATCACCATCGTCAGCAAGCGTCATCCAATCTGCTAATGTGGGAGCAATGTCCAACATAGAAACTTGACGTTGGATAATCTTCGGTTCAACACTTGGGTCACGAATAATTAATGGCATTCTCATTAATTCATCGTAAGCATATGGCCCTTTATCATAAAGGTTATGTTCCCCTAGCATACTGCCCTGATCGCCAATGATAATGATGCGTAAATCATCATACATGCCGACTTCTTTAGCCGTTGCAATCAGTTCACCGACAGCATGATCGATCATTGCGATCGCTCCATAATAGAAGGTCCGAGACTTACGCCAATCTTCATCTGTCATGTGGCTTACATCGTGCCAAGGCCACCAAATATCATCTTGAGCCATCGGCTTATGAATACGTTCAATCCCATGATTCTTAGGTAGCTCAACAGTTTTCGGATCAAACATACTCGCGTATGGCTCAGGAACGCGATAAGGCGGATGCGGTTGCTCAAAACTTACGATACCAAAGAAAGGCTCGTCTTTTTTAGCGGCTGCGCGCAACATTTTCTGACCTTCACGAACCTCTTTACCCGCTTTAGTGTCTTCAAAAGTGCCTGGCATAGTGCGGTAATATTCGTGCTTTTCACCATTAGCATCACGCTCACCACGATTAAATTTCGCAATATTGGCCTGTGTTTCATAAGGTGTCCATTGACGGCCATGACGCTCTACGTCTTTATCGTGACCATATATAAACTCAGCTCCTCGTAATGCTGGACCTTGAGCGCCAATATGCCACTTACCGACGTAGCCAACCTTGTAACCCACATCAACGGCGCGGCGAATAACGCCTCCTTCTTCTGGGTTTAATTCATCAACGCGTGAATGATATAAGCCGACGTTGTCATCTAAGCCTGTTTTATGACCCCAGCGTCCAGTAAACATTGCAGCTCGAGATGGAGAACATAAACCGGTACTGGTCATTGCATTATCAAATCGAACACCTTCATGAGCTAACGCATCAATGTTAGGCGTATTAACTGGGCCATCACGGTAAGAAAAAGTATCGAAACGCATGTCATCAAACATCAAGATCAATACATTAGGCTGAACTTGTTGTGCTGATTTTAAATTGGTGTCGTTTGCTTCATTAGCATGCACAACTTGACTTACTAATGTGCTTATTCCAACACAGGTTAATGTCAGCAATGTTTTCAGATTATTGTTTATCATTATTTTGTCTCTTGTTTGGTCTTTCTCTACTCATTTAAAACAATTACTTAAAATCATGTTTTACAACAGTCACTTACAAAACCTCTTAGAACAATGATGCTAGATTGTGCTCTTCTTTATCAGTAAGTGATTATGAGTAAGTGATTATGAGTAAGTGTTTATAAGTAAATTGTTCTACGAGTAAAGACTGCGCGAGCTCTTAAGAATGTAAATGGATCATTGACACTCTTCCCCAAATTGCCCGCACAACAGTCTTACTAGCTTTTAGCTATGTTGATATCTCTAAGTCGTACCCTTTACTGTTTAACCACCGAAATATCATCGATATAAAACAAAGCTGACTCTTTAGCTATAAGAGAAGGGTCAATTGCGATTGTCAGTTTGGCATCCGCTGGAACTGCTTGGGTTAAGTAAATTTCTTGACTGACGGTTATCCATTGCGCTTTATGTGCATGATCAATATGACTTAAATTAATCGGCTTTAAATTAAAACCAACATCAGTATTCGCATCGTTAGTGACTGTGACATCAAACTCTTTGAGCGAATTACTGGTATCAACCCATAGGCGCATAGAAAAAACATACTTACCAGCATCTAATTTAACTGCAGCTTCAGGAGAGCTGATAATAATTGGTTGCGTAGCATCTGCAGCCAATGCTGACACTTTTAAGCTACGCAAACCTGTAATGCGTTGCTCTTTAGTTATCTCGGCATATTTAGCTGACTCAGTACTGATATCCCAGAACTTTTGGTAATCATTATTTGCTGAGTTTTCAGGTACCAACTTAAGTGGACGCTTATTTTCTTGGAATAAAATAGGCCCTTCAAAACCAAAGAATGCTCTATCTAATAACTGCGGGTTAGGCTTTTGCCACACACGCATATAGTCAACTTCGAAATCTGCTGGTAGTTCATCTTTATTTGGCATGCCAAGCCATGCAAAGATTTCTGAATCTAACCAAATTTCTAGTGGATTATTCAATACCCAACGATCGCCTAATTCTTTTTGAGTAAAACGTTCCAGTAATTTGCCGTCTAAATACAGGTTTAAGTAATCTTCATCCCACTCAGCTGCATAAATATGAAATTCATCAGCTACGCGATATGGCAAGTTTTCTTTATGATGAAAAACACGTGTAGGACGTTTTGCTGGTGGGCTCCAATCATGAACGGTTGATTTAGATTGATCAGGTTTAATATCACCAATGATTTTTGGATTACCAATTTGCTCATAAATATCAAGCTCAGACTGGTAACCAATAGCCCAAAAGGCGCTAGTCATGGATGCGTTAACCGCTTTAGAGCGTATTTCCATATAACCGTTAAGAAAACGTTTATTACTCACAATAGCAGCAGTAGTAATAGGCATAAACTCGCCACTTTCTGCAGTGCCATATTTGGCTTTAATTTTTCCATCTGCGTAAGCTTCGTCAGCAAAATCAAAGTCGGGTTCCCACTGACTGCGAAGTTTGAGTAAACCATCTTCTAAAATAACGTTATGAGGCGCAAACTGCGATGGTGCGCGCCCTTTCCAAATGTAGTATTCATCATTTGCACCTTGAACAAACCATTTTTCTTGATCAATAACATCTGCGTTAAACTCATCACTGATTTCAGTATTTAATACCCAGCCACCTTCATTGTTCGGATCTGAGTACGGCATAACTTGCTCAACAGTGACCATGTCAGTGTTGACTGTCGCTGTGGTGTCTTCTTTAACCGTCTCATCATTCTGACAAGCGGTTAAACTTTGGGCTATCAGCAAAAATAAAGCGTTTTTGGCAAAGTTAGGTTTCATTAAAGATGGTCCTTTTATCTTTTAGATAAGCTATCTATGGATCAGTGTGTTGTTCTGAACTTCACTTCCTGTACAACATCTTAACCGTTACTGTCTTTACAGCTTTGTGAAGCTTGTTAAATATAACTCATATGTAAACATATGATGTTTAGATATGCAAGACCTAAAGTTCAATTTATAAGACTTTACATATAGCCAATCCATATGGATTAAACAGCCTTAAAAGCTTATATTCGAAAACACAATACCACCTAAAAACAGATACTTAAAAACCGATACTGGAGGGGAACAAATCTTTGGTGCCTTTGTTCTGTTTGTTTTGCTGGTACGATATTAATCACTGAGATACGCTTATAAAAATAGTAATATCGTTAGAACTTCATTCGTTTTATTAACATAAAAGCTATTTTTTGAGACATGTAGCGAGATAATATTGTCGCTTTTATTCATTCAAACACGGCATTAGCTTGTTATCATTTGTACTATAAATATGATTAGACGCATTAAAGGTATTCAAAGGAATTCACGATTGTCATTAGTCCAACTTGGTTGGTACCCCTTGTTTCAACAGCAGTTCTCTTTAGATTAGTTAACCGAATTTACGATTGGGCAAGTAATTGAGCCACATCGAAGCGATGTCATCGTGTTGTCTGAATTAGGACAGTTCAATCTCATTAATCCTATTCAGAGGACGCTAAACGTTTATGTGTTGGTGACTGGGTGTTATTTAATGGTGATAATCAATTTCATAGACTGTTAGAAAGACAGTCGTTATTTCAGCGTAAAGTCCCAGACAGTAAAGTTGAATAATAATTGATTTCAGTGAGTGTCAATTGTGTATTTTTCGAATAAAAATTTTAATCTAAGCTGCATAGAGGGCTATTAATCGTTAACTAAAGGAGCACAAGTTGAGCCGGTAATTATTTAAACTAAAGCAGATCTTTGGGATGACTTATAACAAAAATTGGAACAAGTGCAAAGCCTTGCTCCTTTCATGATGGTGCATGCCAATAATGTTTTAAACCAACGACAACTCTCGGCTTCAGATACATGTTGTAAACAGGGAAATACCATTGCCATGTTTGGTTCGTCGAGTGTAGATAAATAAACAATAGTAAATGGGCTTATGGGTTTTGAAGCACAATTAACCAGTGATATACGTGAAGATGACAGCAAAGGCCGTCATACCACTACCTCTAGAGCCTTAAAGACTTTGCCACAAGGCGGTTTAATACTCGACACTCCAGGTATGCGCGAGTTACAACTTGGCGCTTGCGAGCAAGGCGTAAATGAAACCTTCAGTGAAATTACTGAATTAGCCCAGCAGTGTCGTTTTGCTGATTGTAGTCATGCCAATGAACCAGGTTGTGCGGTTCGTGCAGCCATAGAGTCTGGGGTAATTACTGCTCGGCGCTATGCTAGTTATCAAAAACTTATGCGTGAACAAGCGTTAAATGGTGCCACCTTAGCGGAAAAAAGGGCTAAAGATAAAGCCTTTGGCAAAATGATAAACTCAGTTCAGTCTGAATCACGTAATCGTAAAAAAGGCGCTTTTTAAACCATCAAAAGTAGCGAATACTGGCTTTAAATTGATCAAATATATATTGGGCATCATGTGAAGGGTTATCATTAGCGGGATTTACTAATTCATCTTTAGGTACATCAATCATATTAAAAGTGAATATAATTGGTTCATTCACCGAAATAAGGCACCGATTCCGAGTGAGTTTTTCCGCCCAGGTCGCTTTAAATAAAAACTGTGAGGTATATTCGATTGAGTCACACTGATTTATTTTGAATTCTTTAGCGATGCTGAGGATCTTGTATTGCTTTAAACCTTTTTTGTATAAGGCTTCAAACCCTTTCACTAACCCATGCAAGCTTTCACCTTTTTGATAAGTAAAAGGTTCGGCATAAACACTGATAGAAGGCCCCATGGTGCGGCTATATTGAGCATTGATTTGCGACATCACTACAATCGGATCTTCACCATTAATAAGATTTTGGGTAAAGCGACTTTGTGAAAGTTCTTGTGAAGTTATCGATGCTGTAAACGGCTTTAACGACATAAAATGCCAACCGGCAGGTTTTGTAAAAGACACCCCTAAAGAATGATTAGTGTATTGACCACTATCGTTAACCGCAGTGTAATTCACAGCGCCGCTAACTTGATTACCAGGGTCTTCAACCTGATGATTAGAGCCCTCAGCTCGATTAACTGAGCCATCAGCGGGGTTATATAAGTGCCCATATAGCTCAATAAAACTTGGCTTATCTTTTGCCATTATTACCTGCCTTTGCTTAATCTAACTGTGTAGAAACGTGCACAGCGAAAAATATGATGAGGGTTTTACTACTACACTTCATTACCAAGTTTAGAACCAGTTGCTAGATTAGCCATAATTTTAACTAACCAGCGGTGTGATCTTCCCCCAGTTTTGTTGACACTTAACTCTATATAAAATTGTCATTTGAACTGCATCTGCTAATTTAGAATGCGTAAACCATAAAACTAACAGCAAGAAAGGCCGAATAAATACGACTCTACAGCTTATTAAAGGACTAAATTTAGTGAATATAATCAATAAAAGCATTGGCATGTTATTAATTGCCCCTTTTGCGTCAATGATGGTGTTTGCGCAAGACTCTGACTCAACCTTGCAATTAGAAGATGTTTTCAATCTACAATATGCATCAGGCCTTACCATCAACAAGGATGGCGATGAGGTTTTTTTTGTTCGTAATTATATGGACATTCAAACGGACAAAAAACTCGGTAATATTTGGAAGGTCGATAAAAATAAAACGCTCACTCCAGTGACGAATGGACTGCATGTCGATTACTCGCCAACACTGTCACCAGATAATACCAAGTTAGCCTATATTTCTACTGCCAGTGGCGCACCTCAAATCCATATGAAATGGCTAGAAACTGGAGACACTGCACAAATGAGTCACTTTGCTCATTCGCCAGCTAATTTGTCTTGGTCACCAAATGGTAAGCAACTAGCCTTTACCCGTTTTGTTGCTAGCAAACCAAAATCTGTAGTGTCATTACCGGGCAAGCCAAAAGGCGCTGAATGGGCCAAACCAGCGGTGTATATTGATGATATGTATTACCGCTTTGATGGTGCAGGCTTTAGTAAACCCGGAAATAGCCACATATTTGTGATGTCAGCAGATGGCGGTTCAGCGCGTCAATTAACCTCAGGTGATTATGATCATAATGGCCAATTAAGTTGGAGTCAGGATGGTAAGCAACTATTTTACTCAAGTAATAAGCGCGCAGAAAGTGACTTAGAATGGACTGATAATAATCTGTACCGCTTAGATCTCAATACCAAAAAAGTCACTCAGTTAACCGATAGAGTCGGCCCAGATATCAGCCCTATGGTATCGCCAAATGGTAAATATATTGCTTATTTAGGTGCAGATCAAAACCATAAAAATTACGAAAATACTGAGCTATACATCATGAATATTGATGGTTCAGGTAAACATTCATTAACCGCCAATTTAGACCGTTCAATTAACAGCATAAAATGGGCTGATAACAGTAAAGCAGTTTACTTTAATTACCATGACCATGGCGAAACCTATGTTGCCTATCAACCCCTTAACGGCAAACGTAAGGTAGTGGCACAAAACCTTGGTGGATTAGCATTTGGCCGCCCATATACAGGTAGTCAATTTGATGTAGCTGCAGATGGCACCATTGCCTTTACCTATTCAAATCCACAACGCCCTGCTGATGTCGCCATTACTAAAAAAGGCAAAACTAAGCAGTTAACCAGCCTTAGCGATAGCGCCCTTAATTACAAAACCTTGGCCACCATTAAAGAGCTCAATGTTAAATCTTCATTTGATCAGCGCGATATTCAAGCATGGGTCGCTTACCCGCTGGGTTATGAAGCAGGTAAAAAAGCCGGTAAAACATACCCGCTAATTTTAGAAATCCACGGTGGCCCCGTCACCAATTACGGACCGCACTTTTCAGCTGAAGTACAACTGATGGCGGCAAGTGGTTACGTAGTGGTATACGCTAACCCCCGCGGTAGTGACAGTTACGGTAAAGAGTTTGCTCAAACAATCCATAATAACTACCCAAGCCAAGATTATGATGACTTAATGTCTGTGGTTGATGGCGTTATCGCACAAGATGCGATTAATGAAGATGCATTATTTGTTACTGGCGGCTCTGGTGGCGGCGTACTGACAGCGTGGATTGTGGGGCACACTGACAGATTTAAAGCGGCTGTGGTCGCAAAACCGGTAATCAATTGGTATAGCTTTGTATTAACAACTGATATCTACTCTTTTGTGATTAAAAACTGGTTCGAGAAAATGCCGTGGGAAGACAGCGCCCATTACATGAAATTATCACCCATCAGCTATGTGGGTAATGTCACCACCCCAACAATGCTATTAACCGGTGAAGCAGATCAACGTACACCTATTGCTGAAACTGAGCAGTTTTATCAAGCGCTTAAATTACGCAATATTGATACTGCTATGGTGCGAATTCCTGATGCGCCCCATGGAATTTATAAAAGGCCCAGTAATTTGATGTCGAAAGTGGCCCATATACTGTGGTGGTTTGAAAAGTATCAAACTGAAAACTAAATCAATAAACAAACCACAGTTTAGAATCTCGAAAGTGGCTCATATACTGTGGTGGTTTGAAAAGTATCAAACTGAAAACTAAATCAA